>DATKDW010000083.1 GCA_035512495.1 Acidimicrobiales bacterium | reverse complement strand
TCGCTGCTCATCGCCGGGTGGCGGAGGGCGGCGGTGACGTCGGCGTGGCGCGACAGGACCCACAGGCCGAGGGGGCTGCGGTGGATCGGATCCCAGCGCTGCAGGCGCCGGTAGGCGGGGAACGGGTCGCGCCGGCGACGGTCGGAGGCGACGAAGGCGATGAGCTCGGGGGTGAGCGCCGCGCCCCGGAGGTGCCGCCCGACGCGCTCCGTGATGCTCGCCTTGGCGGCGGGGCGAGCAGGTGGTGTGGTGGTCGAGGTCATGGTCGTCGCGTCCTTGGTTGGTCGGATGGGGATCAGCTGGGGCCGGTGCGCAGGACCCGGGTCTCCTCATCGTGGCTGGCGCAGGCCGCGGCGACGAGGGCCAGGACGAGCAGTGCCCGCCTCATTCGAACCTCAGTGCGGCGTCGATGTCGAGCGCGGCGGTTGATTGGGCCAAGATCGTGGGGTGGCGACCTACGAGGCGGTGGCCGACGAGTACGACGCGGCGCGCCCGTCCTATCCCCCCGGGGTGTACGACGCCCTCGGTGCGCTCGAGGGGTTGCGCGTCCTCGACGTGGGTGCCGGGACGGGGATCGCCACGAGGCAGCTCCTCGAGCGCGGCGCGGTGGTGACCGCCGTCGACCCGGGTGCCCGTGTCCTGGCGCGCGCCTCAGCGCGCAGCCCCGGCCTGGCGGCGGTGGTCGCCGACGGGGCTGCTCTGCCCATCCGGGACGAGGTTGCCGACCTGGTCTGCTTCGCCCAGTCCTGGCACTGGCTGGACGAGTCGGCGGGGACCGCCGAGTCCCACCGGGTGCTGCGGGACGGCGGGCGGTGGGCAGGGTGGTGGTCGCATCCCCGGGCCGACGACGACGCCTGGTTCGACGCGCACTGGTCAGCCATCGAGCGGGCCTGTGCGGGCACGAACCGCAGCCAGCGCGACACCGACTGGGGTGCCACCGTCGTCGGGGCAGGCCTCTTCGAGCTCGAGGGCAAGGTGGTCGTGCCGTGGACCCGCGCCATCTCGGTCGAGACCTGGATGACCGACCTCGCCAGCCACAGCTACATCGTCGCTCTCGCGGCCGACGCGCGGCAGGGTCTGCTCGCCGAGCTTCGAGCCCTGCTCGCCGAGCCGTTCCCGAGTGGGACCCTGACCGTCCCCTACGAGACCTGGCTCTGGATCGCTCGGAAGGTCGACGGTCGGTGATCCACCACCTCGGGATCTTCACCGTCCGCTTCGAGGAGACCCGCGACTTCTACCGCGCCGCTGAGCCGCACGACCGGGTTGGCGCGCGCGGCGAGTCGAGCCATCAGGCCGCGAGCAGGTCGGCCAGCTTGGTCACGGTCGTCCAGTTCCGAACTGTGGGCCGGATGCTCAGCCGTCGCTCGAGGTGGCCGGGAAGCTTGGCCCGTCCCATCCCGTTGGGGAGGTGAAGGTAGAGGTCACGGCCCCGGATGGTGACGTGCTCGGGCAGCAGCGCCACCGTGTCGAGGTTCGCTGCCCGCTCCTCATCTGGCTCGTCAGCCAGGAAGGCGACGTGCACCTTGGAGAGGTCGGCAGCCGCGTACGGGTTGTGCTCCACGACCTGGCGGAGGTCGTCGGCCGAACGGACCACCACCGAGATGTCGAGCGCGAACCGGGCGTGTAGCGCCTCCTCGAGGCGCTGTGGGCTGAGCGTCCCGCTGCCGGCGAAGAGCACGTTGCCGCTCTGGATGTAGGTGCTCACGTCCTCACAGCCGATCGACTCGAAGACGTCGCGGACCACAGTCATCGCGACCGTGTTCTTGCCACCGACGTTCACCCCGCGAAGGAGTGCGACCTGCCGGGCCACGAAGGCCTCCTCGTCGTCAGGACCCTGAGCAAGAGCAGAGCACGGATCTCACAGCGGTAGCGAGCGGATGTGGGACGCACTGGGACCGACGATGTGGCTACAATTGTGCCATGGGAGTAGCTACGTCTCGGTCCGAGGTCGGAATCCGCGACCTCAAGAACGGTCTCAGCAAGTACATCGAGCGTGTCCGCGCCGGCGAGGAGGTCATCGTGACCGACCGCGGGCGCCCGGTCGCCAGGCTCTCAGCAGTCGATGAGCCGACCGACCGACTCGCCGAGCTGGTAGCGGCAGGTGTGGTCCGCCCGCCGACTCGGGATGTTCGCCGGCGGCCGCATCGACGGATCAAGGCGAAGAGACCAGTGAGCGATCTCGTCGCTGAACAGCGTCAGTGATCACCTACGTCGACACGTCAGCGCTTCTCAAGCTGGTGGTCGACGAGGAGGGATCTGACCGAGCCGAGCTGATCTGGGACGCCGCCGACGCGCTCGCATCGGCCAGCCTGGTCGTCGTCGAGGCCCGGGCAGCACTCGCCTCGGCGACTCGGGCTGGGCGTCTCACGGCCGCCCAGCACGACGTTGCCAAAGCACAGCTCGTCTCGCTGGTCGGCAACCTTCACCTCGTGCAGGTCACCGACGAGCTGATCGCCAACGCTGCAGAGCTCGCCGAATCCGAAGGGCTGCGCGGCTACGACGCGGTCCACCTGGCCGCAGCGCTCTTCGTCAGCGCGTCCGTCTTGACCAGCGCAGATGGCGCGCTGTGCGACGCTGCAAGCCGCCGCGGGCTGCACGTTGCCAACCCGCGGCTGGCGTGATCAGGAGCGGGTCGTCGACACCATGGCCGTGTCCGGCATGGTCAAACGCGCGGGGCGGTCGGATCAGATCTCGATGGCGTAGCCGTCGGGGTCTGCGACGTAGGCGTAGTGGATACCGGGTGCGTGCTCACCGCGGTCGAGCAGCGATCCGCCCGCCTGCTGCACTCGCGCCACCGCGGCGTCGACCCCCTCCCCGGAGCGGTCCGGAAGGTGGATGCCGAAGTGCTCCCACCCGCCTTGTGCGCCCACGCGTGCGCGCTCGTCGTCGGAGGTGGCCAGGTGGAGGGCCAGGGAGTCCCCGCCGTCAGGTGTCCCGAGAAAGATGATGGGGCCGTCGCGGAAGCGCTCCTTCATGCCGAACGCCTCGCGGTAGAACGCGGCGGACCGCTCATGGTCGGCGACGAGCAGGTGAACATGTCGGATCCCAGCTGAGGTCATCGGGTCCCTTTCGTCAGCTCCGAACGAGAAAGAGCCAGTGGCGGCCGTTGGCGGCGCGGGCGACGACCTCGATGTCGATGTCGCTCTCGTGGAGGAACTCATCGAGCGCCCGCAGCTCGTGGTCCTTGTCGTTGAGCTCGTCGAAGTACAGCCAGGCGCCCTTACTGATGAGTGGGCGCAGGTGACGCAGGCCGGCTGTGGTCGACGAGTACAGGTCGGCGTCGAAGTTGAGGAAGACGGCGTCGTGCGGCGGCGGCTCGTACGCGGGGAGGGTGTCGTCGAACCACCCGGGGAAGAACCGGACGCGGGGGTCGTCGATGGTGGGGACCTCGCCGTCGGTGGAGAACCGACCGGCGGTGTTCTCGTCGTTCCACGTCTCGGGGAGGCCCGTGAAGCTGTCGAAGCCGTGAAGCGCGGCGTCGTGGTCGGTGAGGTGGCTCGCCCACCACCGGATGCTGTCGCCCCGGTGCACGCCGAGCTCGACGTAGAGCGGCCGGCGGCCGCGCAGCGACGGGAGGGCGAGCGCGAAGAGGTCCTCCCGGGTCGCCACCCGGCGCACCCGCCGGACCCCGCGCTGGCGGAGCCACCGGCCGAGCGCGAGGTGGCCGACCGCGGCGTCGAGCAGCACCAGGTGGCGTCCGGTGGCGCGCCGGCCGAGGGTGAGGAGGGCCGAGGCCACCAGCGAGCGGACCATCAGGACCCGCCGGGCACGAGGTCGCGGAGGTCGCGCCAGCGTCGGGTGACCAGGTCACGACCGCGGGGCGACGCGAGCGCGCCGAGCAGGCCGTGGGTGTGGAACCCACCCGACCAGGCGCTGCCGAGCTCCTTGTAGCGGCGGAACACCCGGTCGCCGTCGGGTAGGCGGAACCTTCCTGAGATGAGCAGCGTGGGCACACCCCAGCGGTGCGCGAACGTGTACCAGGCGGCTTGCGACGACGTGTTGATGCGCCCCGGCGCCTGTTCCGGTGAGCCCTCGGCGACGGCCCCGGCGCCGATGTCGAGGGTGAGGCTGCGGCCAAGGTCGGTCAGGTCGAAGGTCACCGGGCCGAGCCGGCGGAGCAGGGTGGCGTGGTAGTCGCGGCGCAGGTTCTCCACGTGGCCCTGGGCCGCGTCGACCACGTCGTCGAAGGGCACCGGTTCGTGGCTGGTGAGCGGGAGGTCGGCGATGGCGTCGACCGCCGTGATGTAGCGCTCCACGGCCGCGTCCGACCCCGCCGGCGTGTCGCCGACGCGGAGGCGCTCCCCGGAGCTCATCGCCGCTGTCCGCTCGGGTCCGAGAGCATCTCGGACGCGGTCCATCCGGTTGATGACCCGGTTCATGAATGCGCTCTCCTCGTGGCTGAACCGGACGAAGCTGGCGAAGGGCACCACGTAGCTGGGTCCTAGGACGTCGGCCTGGCGGACCACCTGGGCGAGGGCCTTGGCCGAGGTCGCCGCCAGCCGATCGTCGTCGTCGGGGTTGCCGGGCCAGCCCGCAGGTGAGAACTGGGTGAGGAGGACGTCGATCGGCCCGATGCGTTGGCGCAACCGGCGCAGCGTGGCCGTCGAGGGCTTGCCGTCGTTGAGGTTGAACACGGTGGCGCCGTCGTGGTGCACCGCCAGGGCCGCGTCCTCGTGGCGGACCTGGAAGAGGCGTGCCCGGACCCCACCGCCGAGGTCGTGCTCGTCGCCGTGGCGCATCTCGACCGCCCGACCGAAGCCCAGGCCCGACACCCAGTCGAAGACCGTGCCCGACCAGTGCCGCTGGTACAGCAGCGTCATCTCCGCACGCCGCTCCGCTGGGATCGACCGCAGGGTCGGGATGCTCAGGTGGTCGGGGTGCTCATGGGATATCCAGAGGTGGGTGACCCCGTCGAAGAGGTCGTCGGGGACCTCCGGTTGCGGGTGCAGCGTCCAGCTCTCGTTGAACGCGGTGCCCACGTACCACGGGTCGCTGAGCAGGCGCACCGGACCCGCCTCGATGAGCACGCTGGCATGGCCGACCAACGTGATCTCCATCGCCGGGAGGGTAACGCGGCAGTGGTGAGGCCAAGCCCTCGGCGTCTGCTGGAACCCGCCGAATGTCCAAGGCCTCTACTGCTCGCTCACGCCGGATGCGCCCGCCGCGGGGATGGAGATCCCCTCCCGGGTCAGTCCCCGGCGTCGTCGTCCGGCGGGCACGCCGCCCGGGCAGCCTGGAGGAGCTCCTTGGCCTCGGGGGCCATGACGCGGTCGCCGGCCCACGGCGGGCGGCCCCGGCAGTCGTCGTCGGCGTGAGGGTTCGCGCCCCTGGCGCCTGGCTTCCCGTCGCGTCCCGGGGCCTGTCCGCTCCTACCCGGCGCGCCCTCGGCGCCCTTGTCGGGGGGTCCACCCTTGGGGCAGGCCTCCTTGGCCGTGGCCCGCGCCTCCTCGGTCGCGGCGCCGCGGGCGGCCTGGCTCACGCACTGCCCGCGATTGCCATCGGGCACCTCGACCTGCATGAGGCCCAAGACCTCGTGGGCCACGCCCTGGGCGGGGCCGGGCAGGGCGCCGGCCACGGCCAGGCCGGTCGACCCCGCCAGGAACCCGACGACGGCGGCAAGGCCGACGGCCACGCGGCCGAAGCGGCGCTCGGGGCGCAGGCGAGTCGCGGAGGCGGCCGTCATCCGCTGGTGGTGGTCGGCACGGGTCCCCGGCGAGAGGGGCTCGGTGCCGAGGCGTCGGAGGCGGTCGGTGAGATCGGTGTCGTCCATCGCCAAGGTGATCGTCCGAGGGCCCCGAAAGGTCACGGTGACGGCGACGCGGTGCCCCGGGGCGGGTCGAGCGACGCCGCCAGCGCCTCGACGCTGCGCTGCTGGAGCATCTTCACCGCGCCCGACGACCTCCCCACGATGTCGGCCACGGCGGCGACGGGCAGGTCGGCCACGAAGCGCAGGACCACCACCTCGCGCTGCTCGGGCGTGAGGGCGTTGAGGGCGGCGACCAGGGCGGGGTCGATCGCCTCGGCGTCGTCCCACGGCGGTGCCGGCAGGACATCCCAGGCCTCTGCCCGACGCTGGTCCCGGCGGATCTCGTCGACCCGCCGGTGGTGGGCGATGGTGAACACCCACCGGCGCAGGGCGGCGTCGTCGCCCCGGAAGCGCCCGAGCCGCTCGGTGACGGCCACGAAGACATCGCCGGTCAGGCCCTCCGGGTCGCGCATCCGGTGCGAGCGGAAGTACCCGAGCACGCCCGGCGCCAAGGCGTCGTAGACCGCCTCGACCGACCGCGAGCCCCCGGTACGGCGCATCCCGAGATGCTTGCAGGCCCGACCCCCGCGGCGGTGGCGCCGGGACACCGGCGCCGGATTGCCCCACCCGGGGCGGGCGTTGCTAGGAACACGGGATGGAGCTCGAGATCCCCAGCCGCTTCGCCGGCCCGCCGTCGATGGGCCACGGCGGCTACGTGGCGGGCCTCTTCGCCAGCCGCACCGACGGCCCCGTGCAGGTCACGCTGCGCCGTCCCACCCCCCTCGACGTCACCCTGACGCTCGACGAGGTGGAGGAGGGCCGATGGGAGCTCCGCCACGGCGACGAGGTGGTGACCGCCTCGGAGCCGGCAAGCCTCGAGCTCGACGTGCCGCCGGCCCCCACCGTCGACGACGCCCGGGCAGCCGAGGCCGCCTCGCCCTCGCACCACGAGGGGCGCGGCGTGCACCCCACCTGCTTCGGGTGCGGGAACCGGCGCAAGTCCGGCGACGGCCTGCGCGTCTTCGCCGGCCCGCTCGAGGTGGGCGGCGTGGCCCAGGTGGCGGGGGTGTGGCGGCCTGGTGCGGCGTTCGCCGCAACCGACGGCACCGTCGACGCCCAGTGGGTGCTCGCCGCCCTCGACTGTCCCGGCGCGTTCGCCTTCATCGTCGACGGACTCCGCGCCGGCCTCCTCGGCCGCATCGTCTTCGAGCAGCACGCCACGGTGCACGCCGACCACGACCACGTCGTCACCGGGTGGCAGATCGGCGTCGACGGTCGCAAGATGTTCGCCGGCACCGCCCTCTTCGACGTCGACGGCACCCTGCTGGCAGCAGCCCGAGCCACGTGGTTCGGCTTCCCCTCCAGCGGCTGAGCGGCGGGCCGACCGACCTCGTCGGGGCGTGCGCCGCATTCGCGCGCCGGGGGGCCGGAGGAAAACCTTGGGAATCGGGCCGGAAGGGGTTGACGCCCGGGCCGCAGAGGCGTTTGATCGAAGGTGACGACGAGCACCCGTGCCCAAGGGGCAGGGAGCCCGGCGAGACCCATCCCGCGGCGAAAGGAAAAGCGACTTGAACGTTCGCTCGCCCTTCCACCCGGAGCGAAGCCCGCCCTGAGCCGGCACCCATCGCCCTCGTCGGCGCCGGACAGCACCCTGCGGTCCCGCCAACCCTTCCAGCAGGATCCCTGCTCGGCGTTCGAGACCCGGCTGAGGCGCTCGCTTCGGCGTCGACGAGGAACAACCAGCAAACCCACCTGCTCCCGGTCTGACGGCCGGGAGCAGGCGCGTCCGGGGCCAGCTGTCAGCGGCTGAGCGATCGGCTACGACGTCTCGTTCACGTCGATGCCGAGCGCTTGGAGCTTGTGGCGAGAGCGCTCGACGATCAGCGGATAGGTGTGCAGGTAGTACGGCAGTGCCGCGCACGCTTGGTTGACCGCGGCGCCACGACTGCGAGCGATCGCGGCGTCGTCGGCTCCGACCAGGTGCAGGAAGTGGGCTCGTGCGCCTTCGGTCAAGAGCGGTGACCACGCCACCTGGACGTCGACGGCGGGATCGCCAGCGCAGGCCGAGCCCCAGTCGACCAGGCCCGACAGGCGACTGTCGGCGAGGAGGCAGTTCCCCTCGAGGTCGCCATGCACCCACACCGGCGGCCCGTCGTGGGGTGCCGCTGCCAGTGCTTCGTCCCAGGTGGCGATGGCCGCCTCGGCGTCGATCAGGTGGCTGGCTGCGGCGATGGCTCGGCGGGTGGGTCTGTCGTACTCCTGGAGCGGGCGCGCGCGGTTCTGTGCCGGCGGAGCGCCCTCGATGGGCACCGATCGGAGCTCGATCACGACCTGAGCGAGCTCGCCAGCGAAGGCGAGCGGGTCCTCGACGCGCTCGACGCTCGCCGGTTCACCTGGCAGCCACCGGTGGATCGCCCACCGGTAGGGGTACTCGGCAGTCGGTTCGCCTATGGCGACGGGCTCGGGGACCCTCACGGTGAGGTGCCGGGCCAACCGCGGCAACCAGGTCGCCTCCTTGTCGACCTGCTCGATGGCCCAGTGGATGCGCGGCAGGCGGACGACCATGTCACCGCCGAGACGCCAAATGGCGTGGTCGGTCCCCCATGGCTCAACCAGGCGCAGTGGCTCATCGGCGAGCTCTGGGAACTGCGTTGCCACCAATCGTCGGACGAGGCCCTCGTCGATCTCCACCTCGTCGTCATGCATCCGCACCGGCACGGCGGTCAGTCTCGCTGCCGCCGCTCCGTCGTCGGAGGCAGTTTCCGCGCGAGGTGCTCACCCGACGTCGGCGCCACGAAGGCGACGAGTCCTTCTCGTGACGCTTTCGTGCGCTCTCGGCCGCCCGGCGAGACGCAATGCGGAAGGAACCGCCACGAGAGCCGTCAGCCGAGGCGTTCGACCGCTTCGACGAGGGCGTCGATCTCCTCGGTGGTGTTGTAGGCGTGGGGTGACAGCCGCGCCCCGCCACCCCGCGGTGACGTGACGACGCCCGCGGCGCCGAGGGCGTCGTGCACAACCAGGGCGTCGATCCCAGGCACGGTGAAGGTGACGATGCCGGAGCATCCGGCGGGGGAGCGGTCGGACACCACGGTGGCGCCGGCCTCGGTCAGGCCGGCGACGGCCCGGTCGCACAGGGCATCCACGTGCGCCCACACCGCGTCGACCCCGGCCGACTCGAGCATGGCCAGCGACGCGCCCATGCCCGCCGTCCCGACGTGGTTTGCCGTCCCGCCCTCGAACCGTCGGGCGTCGTCGGCCCAGATCAGCTCGCGGTTCTCCCACGACTCCCGGTGGGCCACCGAGGCCCAACCCGGCTCAAGGGGGCGCAGCAGCTCGAGGCACGACCGGCGGACGTAGAGGACGCCGATCCCCTCGGGGCCGAGCATCCACTTGTGGGCGTCGGCCATGGCGAAGTCGACCCCCCACGCCTCCAGCGCGGCGGGGATCACCCCGAGGCCCTGGATGACGTCGGCGCACAGCAGTGCACCCGCGGCGTGGGTGACCTCGGCCAGCGCCGCCAGGTCGGTGCGCCACCCGCGGGAGAACTGCACCCAGCTGGTGGCCACCACCCGGGGCGGCGGCCCGGCGGCGATCACCTCGGCGAAGGCCTCCACCGGCAGCGCCCAACCCTCACCCCGTGGCGCCACCAGATCGACCTGCACGCCGAGGTCGCGCAGCGCCGTCCAGGGGTAGATGGTCGACGGGAACTCGCGGTCGGGTACGACCACCCGGTCGCCGGGCGCCCAGGTCAGGCCGTTGGCGACGAAGCCGAGGCCCTCGGTGGTGTTCTTGACGAACGCCACGTCGGCGGTGGGCACGCCCATGAGGCGGGCGGCGGCGGCCCGCACCTCGTCGGCCATCTGCTCGTGGCCATCCACGGCGAGGGAGCCGGCCGCCGAGGCCTCCTGGGCCTGGCGGGTCATGGCGGCGACCGCCTCGCGTGGCAGCGGGGCCGTCCCGGCGTGGTTCAGGTACCGGTGGGTGGTGGTGACCGGGAACGACGACCGCGGGAGCGGGGTGCTCACCCGTCGTGCCCGTCGGCGGAGGCGCCGGCCACGAGGGGAAGGGTTCGGTAGGTGATCTGCTCCGTGAGGGCGATGACCGTCGAGGTGCGCACGATGCCCTGCACCTCGAGCATGCGGTTGATCACCAGCTGGAGGTCGTCGTTGGTGCGGGCGACGATCTTGCAGTGGAGGTCGCCGGGCCCGGTGATCGAGTGGGCCTCGAGGACCTCAGGCAGGTCGCGCAGGTGCGTCACCACGTCGTCGAGGCGGCCCTGGGCGATCTCGAGGGTGGTGAAGGCGACGACGCCGTAGCCGAGGGCGGCGAGGTCGAGGTCGGGGTCGAAGCCCGTGATCACCCCCCTCGAGACCAGCTTGTCGAGCCGGGCCTGGGCCGTGCCCCGGGCGACGCCGAGCTGGCGGGCCAGCTCCATGACCCCGGCGCGGGGTGACGCGGCCAGGGCGTGGATGAGCCGCCCGTCGAGGTCGTCGAGCTCGCCCATGGGCGGAACGTCTACCACATCGGGCCTCCGCTGGACGCTGTGCAGGGTGTCGGCAGCGGCTCGGGGGCCGCCGGAACGGCTGCTAGCGTGACCGCCGCACCGGGCCGTTAGCTCAGTTGGTAGAGCGCTTGCTCGACACGCAAGAGGTCAGAGGTTCAAGTCCTCTACGGCCCACTCGGAGCACCAGATCAGTCATGGTTCGAGGTCGCGGGCGAAGACCATGGCGTCGTCGGCGAAGGACTTGAGCTCGATGGCGTTGCCGGCGGGGTCGCGCACGAAAAGCGTGCGCTGCTCGCCGGGTCGTCCCTCGAACCGGACGTGGGGCTCGACCACGAAGGCGGTGCCGGCGTCGCGGAGGCGCTCGGCCATGTCCTCCCAGTCGTCGAGCTCCAGCAGCAGGCCGAAGTGGGGGACCGGGACGTCGTCGCCGTCCACCGCGGTCCGGGCGACGTCGCCGGCACCGGGCGCCAGGTGGGCGACCAGCTGGTGGCCGTGGAGGTCGAAGTCGACCCACGACGGGCTCGACCGTCCCTCGGCGCAGCCGAGCACCTCGCCGTAGAAGCGCCGGGCAGCGGCCAGGTCGTCGACCGGGATGGCGAGGTGGAAGCGGGGCCGTTCGGGCACCGGGCCTAGAGCACCTCGTAGTCGTCGAGGTCCGGCTCACGGGTCTGCTGCCAGTACTCGAGGAGGCTGAACGGCCAGTTCTGGGCGGTGCGGCCGGTGGCGTTCTTGTACCAGGAGCTCACCGTCGAGACGCCCCACGCCATGCGCAGGTTCCCCTCGTCGATCCGCTCGTTGTAGGCCTCGTGGACCTCGGGCTTGGGGTCGATGGCCCGGGCGCCGCTCGCCAGGATCTCCCGGATGCAGCCGACCACGTAGTGCACCTCGCACTCCGAGAAGTAGATGATGCTGCCGTTGACCACGATGTTGGTGTTGGGGCCGTAGAGCATGAAGAAGCTCGGGAAGCCCGGCAGGGTGATGCCCAGGTAGGCGCGGGCGTCGCCGCCCCACACCTCGTGGAGGTCGCGGCCGCCCCGCCCGACGACCTTCATGGGCGTGAGGAAGTCCGAGGCCTGGAAGCCGGTGCCGTAGATGATCACGTCGGCCTCGTGGAGGGTGCCGTCGACGGTCCGCACGCCCTCGGCCGTGATCTCGGCGATGCCCTCGGTGACGAGGTCGACGTCGTCGCGCTTGAGGGTCCGGGCCCAGGCGCCGTCGTCGAGGATGAACCGCTTCGAGAACGGCGGGTACTGCGGGACGACCTTGTCGAGCAGGTCGGGCCGGTCGGCGAACTCGGCGGAGAGGTAGGCGGTGAGCATCTCGCGCATCATCTCGTTCGACGCGCTCACCGACCGCTCGCCGCCGTCCCACTCGGGGTCGACGG
This sequence comes from Acidimicrobiales bacterium, assembly GCA_035512495.1. Taxonomy (NCBI): domain Bacteria; kingdom Bacillati; phylum Actinomycetota; class Acidimicrobiia; order Acidimicrobiales; species Acidimicrobiales bacterium. The sequence goes on along the minus strand of DATKDW010000083.1, from coordinate 76,467 downwards.
TTGCCAGCGGCATCAGCCCCTCCACGCTCCGCCAGAACACCCAGAAGCGGCTCCAGTGGGTGTAGCCGGGCACGTTGCGCCGCAGCCACCGCACCTCGGGGCTGATCTGCTCGGTGTAGGTCGGCGCCGGGATGAACCAGGCCGGAGTGCGCTGGAAGATCGTCAGCGACGCCGTCTCCTCGGCGATCACGGGGATGAACTGGGCGGCGCTGGCGCCGGTGCCGATCACGGCGACCCGCTTGCCCTCGAGATCGATGTCGTGGTCCCAGCGGGCGGAGTGGAACGCCGGACCCTCGAAGCGCTCCACGCCGGGGATGTCGGGCAGGCTCGGCCGGTTGAGCTGGCCCACGGCGCTGACCACCGCGTCGGCGATGACGGCTTCCTCCTGCCCGTCGTCGTCGACGGTCTGGAGCGTCCAGCGCATGGTGGCCTCGTCCAGCTCGATCGAGGTGACCTCGGTGCCGAACCGGATGAGGGGGCGGATGCCCGCCTCGTCGGCCACGGCACGGAAGTAGTCGAGGAGCACCTGCTGGCTGGAGAAGTGCTCGGGCCAGTCGTCGCGCTGGGCGAAGGAGTAGGAGTAGAAGAGGTTGGAGACGTCGACCCGACAGCCCGGGTAGACGTTCTCGAACCAGGTGCCCCCCACGTCGGCGTTCTTCTCGAGCACCACCACGTCGAGGCCGGCCTGGCGCAACCGGTGGGCGGCGGCCAGGCCCGACATGCCGGCCCCGACGACCGCCACCCGGTACGGCCGGTCGGGGGCGAGGTCGTCCTTGCGCCAGTCGGGGGTGCGCAGGTCGTCGCCGATGCCCAGCTCGTCGCGGAGCAGCTCGAGGTACTCGTCGACGTCGGCGCCACCGGACGCGTACTCCAGGAGGTGGCGGAGCACGTCGGCGTCGGGCTCGGGGACGTGGGGGACGTCGGTGTCGCGGAGCCGCCCGAGGGCCTCGACGGCGATGGCGCGCCCCTCGGCCTGCAGCTCGGGCGAGAGCCCGGCGGTGGGGTCCATCAGCACCGTGGGGTCGGGCCTGAGGTGGTCGGGCACCAGCGAGCGGTCGCCGAGGGCAGCGGCCAGCGCCGGCAGGATCGTGTGCACCTCGGCGTGCTCGACGGCGGCAGCGATCGTCTCGTCGTCGGCCGAGGCGAGGTCGGTGGTGAAGTCAGCCACGACCGGTCACCGTAGGGAGGCCGACCCGGGGGCGCAAAGGCGCCCCGTCGGGGTGCCCATTGGGGGTGAAGGTGTAGTTCGCGGTGGTCTGGGTACCGTGGACACCCGAAGCCCGGCGACGACGTGGAGACACCGCAAGGTCCGCCCGGCCCATCTGTCCTGAAAGACATGACCATGCAACGCAGCCTCGTCATCGCCGCCGCCATCGCCCTCCTGGCGGTGTTGGCCCCGTCTCCCTCGCAGGCGACCTCCCCCGAATGGGCCCCGGCCGCCACGGCGCCGATCCACCCAGGGGTCCAGACGCGGTCCGACAGCGGGCAGTGCACCTCCAACTTCGTGTTCTACGCCGGCAGCGAGGTCTACATCGGCCAGTCGGCCCATTGCACCGGCCTCGGCGCCGCCACCGACACCAACGGCTGCAACGCCGGGTCGCTCCCCCTCGGCAGCGAGGTCCGCGTGGGCGGTGCCACCGAGCCCGGCACGCTGGCGTACTCGTCGTGGCTGACCATGCAGCGCGTCGATGAGGGCGACACGAACACCTGTCGGTACAACGACTTCGCCCTCGTGCGCCTCGACCCCGCCGACCACGGCCGGGTCAACCCCTCCATCCCCGTCTACGGCGGCCCGGTCGCCCTCGGCGCCACCACCTCCTTCGGCGAGGACGTCTACAGCTACGGCAACTCGTCGCTGCGCTTCGGGATCCACACCCTCAGCCCCAAGACCGGCGTCAGCCTCGGTCAGGGGTCCGGCGACTGGAACCACCCCGTCTACACCGCGTCGCCTGGCATCCCTGGCGACTCCGGCAGCGCCTTCCTCAGCAGCGACGGCTCTGCCATGGGGTCCCTCAGCACCCTGGCGCTGGCCCCTCTGGCCGGCAGCAACGGGGTCACCGACCTCGACCGGGCCGTGGCCTACCTGCACGCCCACGGTGGCCTCGGCGAGGTCCAGCTGGCGCTCGGCACCGAGCCGTTCCGTCCCAGCCTCGTCGGCCTCGTCCCCCTCGGCTGACCCGACGGTGTAGAAGGGGCGGGTGCCGAGCCCCCCGCCCCACGTGCCCCTGGCGGCGCGGGTCCTGCCGTCGTCGGTGTTCTACGGCTGGTACATCGCCTTCGCCTGCGGGCTGCTGCTGTTGGTGACGGTGGGTGTGGGCTACTACGGCCTCGCCGTGTTCCTCCGGCCCCTCCAGGAGGCGCACGGGTGGTCCAACGCCGCGGTGTCGGGCGCCACCGGGCTGTACTTCAGCGTGAGCGGCATCACCGGGGCGCTCGTCGGGCCGCGCATCGACCGCCACGGGCCGCTGCGCCTCCAGCTCGTCGGCATCGTGCTCCTGGCCGGCGCCGCGTCCGCGGTGGGCTTCGTCGCCACCCTCTGGCAGCTCTACGCCGTCTACACCGTGCTCGCCGTCGGGTTCGGGCTGTCGAGCGCGGTGGCGGTCAACGCCACCCTCGCCCGGTGGTTCGTCAACCGTCGGGCCCGGGCGATGAGCATCTCCTTCACCGGTGTCTCGGTCGGCGGCGTGCTGCTCGTGCCCCTCGGCACCGTCCTGGTCGGGGTCGGCGGCCTCGAGCTCGCCGGCCCCGTGCTCGGCGCCGTCGTCCTGCTGCTCGGCGTCCCGGTCGTCCTCGGGGTCCTGGTCTGGGACCCGGCCCAGATGGGCCTTCGACCCGACGGCGGCGCACCGCCGCCCAAGGTCGCCCGCGCCAGCCTCGGCGACGACGTCCAGCTCCGGGTGTGGAGCCGCCGCCAAGCCACGGCCACGGTGGCGTTCTGGGCGATCCTCGTCGGCTTCATGCTCGTGCTCATGGCCCAGACCGGGTTCGTGATCCACCAGCTGTCGTTCCTGGAGGAGCGCTTCGACTCGGCCAACGCCGCCGCGCTGGCGCTGTCGGTGACCGCCTTCGGCAGCATCGTGGCCCGCCTCGTCGTGGGGATCGTGGCCGACAACCTTGACAAGCGCCTCCTCGCCGTGAGCCTCCTCGTCGTGCAGGGCTGCGCCGTGCTGATCGTCGTTGCCGTCGAGAGCACCGTGGTCACCTACGCCATGGTCCTGGTGGTGGGCTTCACGATCGGCAACATCTACATGATGCAGACGCTGCTCGTGAGCGAGGTCTTCGGGATGGTGTCGTTCGGCACCGTGTACGGCCTCGTCGGCGTGGCCAGCCAGACCGGCAGCGGGGTCGGCCCGTTCGCGGTGGGGTGGCTCGAGGACCTCACCGGGAGCTACACCGTCCCCTTCACCGTCACGGCGCTGGCCACCTTCGTCGCCGCTGCGGTCCTCCTGGCGGCGAAGCCACCGGGAGGAGAGGCGATGGACGGCGCGTCCGGCGCCGAGCGGCCTACCCTCGGGTCATGACGGCGAGAGAGGACTGGGAGGCGGCCTACGGGGCGTCGCCGATCCGCGACGCCGACTTCGAGACGATGTCGGGCATCCCCGTCGAGGCTGTCCACGGGCCCGACGACGGCGAGCACCCCGGCCAGTTCCCGTACACCCGGGGGCTCTACGCCTCGATGTACCGCTCGAAGCTGTGGACGATGCGGATGTTCGCCGGCTTCGGGACGCCGGTCGACACCAACGCCCGGTTCAAGGAGATCCTGCGCTCCGGGGGCGACGGCCTGTCGACGGCGTTCGATCTGCCCACCCTCATGGGCCGTGACTCCGACGACCCGCTCGCGCTCGGCGAGGTGGGCCGGGCCGGCGTGGCGGTCGACTCCCTGGCCGACATGGAGGACCTCTTCGCCGGGATCGACCTCGCCTCGGTCACCACGTCGATGACCATCAACTCGCCGGCGGCGGTGCTGCTGGCCATGTACGTGGCGGTGGCCGAGCAGGGTGGCGTGGCGCGCGCCGCTCTCGGCGGAACGCTCCAGAACGACATCCTCAAGGAGTACCAAGCCCAGAAGGAGTACGTGTTCCCGCCCCGGCCGTCGATGCGGCTGGTGACCGACACGATGGCGTTCTGCTCAGCAGAGATGCCCCGGTGGCACCCCGTGTCGGTGTCGGGCTACCACATCCGCGAGGCCGGCTCCACCGCCGCGCAAGAGCTGGCGTTCACCCTCGCCAACGGCTTCGCCTACGTGGAGGCGGCCATGGCCGCCGGTTTGGCGGTCGACGACTTCGCGCCGCGCCTCAGCTTCTTCTTCAACGCCCACATCGACTTCTTCGAGGAGATCGGCAAGTACCGCGCCGCCCGCCGCATCTGGGCCCGGTGGATGCGCGACCGCTACGGGGCGACCAGCGAGCGGTCGTGGCAGCTGCGGTTCCACACCCAGACCGCCGGGGTCTCCCTCACCGCCCAGCAGCCCGAGGTCAACCTCGCCCGCGTGGCCATCGAGGCGCTGGCGGGCGTCCTCGGCGGCACCCAGAGCCTCCACACCGACAGCTTCGACGAGGCCCTCGCCCTTCCCACCGAGAAGGCGGTGCGCCTGGCCCTGCGGACCCAGCAGGTGATCGCCCACGAGAGCGGCGTGGTCCACGTGGCCGACCCGCTCGGAGGGTCCCACCACGTCGAGTGGATGACCGACGAGCTCGAGCGTCAGGCCGAGGAGGTCTTCGCCCACCTCGACCAGCTGGGTGGCGGGTCGATCCTCGAGGGGGTCCACGCCGCGATCGAGGACGGGTGGTTCACCGGCGAGATCGCCGACGCCGCCTACCGCTTCGAGCGGCGGGTCAACGACGGCCGTCGCGTGGTGGTGGGAGTCAACCGCTTCACCGAGGGCGACGACGAGGTCCCACCGCTGCTGCGGATCGGCCCGGAGGTCGAGGACCTCCAGCGCAAGCGCCTGGCCCAGGTCCGTCAGGACCGCGACGACGCCGCGGTCGCCGCCGCCCTCGACGCCGTGCGCGCCGCTGCGGCCGACCCGACCGTCAACCTGATGCCGACCCTCCTCGACGCGGTGCGGGCCTACACCACGGTGGGCGAGCTCATGGACGCCATGGCCGACGTCTTCGGTCGCTGGACCGAGGCGCCCAGCATCTGAGTGGGGCGTTACGCCTCGCGGGGAGGGGCGTAGGACGCGATGAGGCGCGACCAGACCTCCTCGAGCTCCCCGACCGCGGGGCGGGGCGCGTCGAGGGCGCGGAGCACGAATGAGCCCAGCCCCACGGCGGTGGCGAGGGTCACCAGGGCGTCGGTGGAGAACCGGGGGTCGATCCCGCCCTCGTCGGCGCTGCGCTCGATGACCTCGCGGAGGCCGTCGGTCCAGGCGGTGATGCGCGGCATCACCAGTGCGGCGACCTCGGGGTCGCGGGCAGCCGCGGCGAGGGCGTCGAGCAGGACGACGTCGCGGGTGCTGCGCTCGCCCGTGAGCGACCGCATCCCGAGGGCGGTCAGGACGTCGGCGGGGCGGCCGCCCTCCCCCAGGGGGCGGGTCACTGACTGGAGCGCCCCGAGCCCGTTGGAGCCGAGCGCCTCTCCGAGCAGCGCCGCCTTGCCGGCGAAGTTGGCGTAGATGGCGCCGGTGGTGAAGCCGGCCCGGGCCGCGATCTCCTGGACGCGGGTGCCGGCGTAGCCCTTCTCGGCGAAGACCTCGAACGCGGCCGCGAGCAGTCGCTCGCGGGTGTTCAGCTCGGACGTGGTCTCACTGGTGGCCATCGTCGCCAGGATGTCCGGCTTGTGGGGATCGGCGCAACAGCGATGGGCGTGGCGCGCGTCAGCGGCGGCTGAGCGAGAGGGCGAAGTCGCCGTCGTCGTCGGTCCACCACGCGTCGAGACCGAGGCCGGCGGCGGCCAGGTCGGCCTCCACCAGGGGTCGGGTGAACTTGGCGCTGATCTCGGTCCGGACCTCCTCGCCCGCCTCGAAGGTCACCGTGGTGGCGAGGGCCTCCACCACCACGGAGGTGGCGTGTCGGGCCCGCAGTCGCATCTCGATGCGGTCGCGCTCGTCGTCGTAGCAGGCGACGTGGTCGAAGCCGTCGAGGTCGAAGTCGGCCCCCAGCTCGCGGTTGAGCACGGCGAGGACGTTCTTGTTGAACGCGGCGGTCACGCCCTCGGCGTCGTCGTATGCCCGGACCAGCCGGCTCGTGTCCTTGACCAGATCGGTCCCGAGGAGGAGGGCATCGTCGGGGCCCATCCCCGCGCTGATCTCGCGGAGGAAGGCGGCGCGCAGGTCGGGCTCGAGGTTGCCGATGGTGCCGCCCAGGAAGGCGATCAGGCGCCGGCCGCCGCCGGGGAGGCGGTCGAGGTGGTGCTCGAAGTCGCCGACGACGGCGTGCACGGCGATGCAGGGGTGCTCGGCGATGATGGCGCCGGCCGCCTCCCGCAGCGTGGGCTCGCTCACGTCGAAGGGCACGAAGCGCTCGAGGGTGCCGGCGCCGGCCAGCGCGTCGAGCAGCAGCCGGGTCTTCTCCGAGGTCCCCGAGCCCAGCTCGACAAGGGTGTCGGCGCCGGTGGCCTCGGCGATCGTGGCGGCCCGGGCCTGGAGGATTGAGCGCTCGCGACGGAAGGGGTAGTACTCGTCGAGGCGGGTGATCTGGTCGAACAGGTCGCAGCCCCGCTCGTCGTAGAGCCACTTGGGGGAGAGGGCCTTCGGCTGGGACCCCAGCCCCACCCGGGCCTCCTCGAGGAGGGCGGCGGTGAGGTCGGCGGGTCCGAGGTGGACGTCGACCTGGACGGTGCTGGCGGCCATGCGAGCGACCCTACCCAGGCTGGCTCGCCTCGCGTCCGGCACCGTTAGCATCCGGGGCGACCGCCAGCACGCCGTCCGGACGAGGGGAGGGGAGCGTGGACCGCCACAGCCGTCGGCTGACCGAGTTCAGCCACGGGGCTGGTTGAGCGGGCAAGCTCGCCCCCGGCGAGCTGGCGCAGGTGCTGCGCCGCATGGCCCCGATCGACCACCCCGACCTCCTCGTGGGCGCCGCCACGGGTGACGACGCCGCCGTCTGGCGCGTCGCCGACGACCGCGCCCTGGTGGTGACCGCCGACTTCATCACGCCGGTGGTCGACGACGCGCGCACCTGGGGCCGCATCGCCGCCACCAACGCCGTCTCCGACGTCTACGCCATGGGCGGCCGGCCGCTGCTGGCGCTGAACCTCGTGGGGTGGAACGTCGACGAGCTGTCCACCGACCTGCTCGGTGAGGTGCTGGCGGGCGGCGCCGACGTGGCGTCCGCGGCCGGCTTCGTCATCGCGGGCGGTCACACCGTCGACGACCCCGAGCCCAAGTACGGCCTGGCCGTGGTGGGCGAGGTCCACCCCGACCACCTCCTCACCAACGCCGGGCTGCGACCCGGCGACGCCCTGGTCCTCACCAAGGCGCTCGGGACCGGGGTGATCACCACCGCCATCAAGCGCGACGGGGCCGACCCCGCCTCGGTCGAAGCGGCGGTGGCCTCGATGGTGCGCCTCAACGACGTGGCCGCCCGCCTGGCGGTCGAGGCCGGCGCCACCGGCGCCACCGACGTGACGGGCTTCGGCCTCCTCGGCCACCTCCGGCGCATGGCCGACGAGTCGGGGGTCGACGTGGTCATCGACAGCCCGGCGGTGCCCCTCCTGCCCGGAGCCCGCGCCCTGGCCGAGGCCGGCGTGGTGCCGGGGGGCACGGGACGGAACCTCGAGTGGGTCGAGGACCGCCTCGACCGTGGTGGCGTCGACGATGTCACCGTCACCCTCCTGGCCGACGCCCAGACGTCGGGTGGGCTGCTGGTGGGGCTGGCGCCCGAGGCCGCCCCGGGGATGGTGGAGACGCTACGTTCGAGCGGCCACGCCGCCGCCGTGGTCGGCGCGGCCAGGGCCGGCGAGGGACGGATCCGGCTCACCTGAGCCGAGGTGACCGATGCCACGCCTGATCATCTCCCTGAGAAGCAGGAGAAAAGCGTTACGGCGCCGAAAGGGAAGTGGATGAGCGATGACGTCGAGACGAGCGCGGTCCCCGATCCGAGGACGCTGGGCGCGGTGCCCGATCCGGCGGCGTCGGCGGCGGCGGCATCGGCCGACTCCTCTCCGGTGATCCCGCCCTCGGCCACCCGAAAGGGCTCCGACTCGTGGCCGATGTGGGTCCTCGGCTTCGTGGTCCTCACCGACCAGATCGACCAGAGCATCCTGCGCGGCGTGCTCGAGCAGCTGCGCGCCGAGTTCGGGCTCTCCGACCCCCAGCTCGGCCTGCTCGCCAGCTGCTTCATCCTGGTGAACGGCCTCATCACCATCCCCGCCGGCTACCTCGCCGACCGCTGGAACCGCACCCGGACGGTGGGCCACACGATGTTGCTGTGGTCGGGCATCACCGCCATCACCGCAGCGGCACCGAACTACGGCTTCCTCGTGGCGGTGCGCTCGGCGCTCGGCTTCGGCCAGGCGATCACCGAGCCGTCGGCCAACAGCCTGGTCGCCGACTACTACCCGCTCGAGGAGCGCGGCAAGGCGTTCTCCATCCAGCAGGTCATGGGCATGGTCGGCATGGGCATCGGACTCGGCCTCGGTGGCCTCGTCGGCGCCACCCTCGGCTGGCGCTGGGCGTTCCTGATCGTCGGCAGCCCGAGCGTCGTCGTGGCCTTCATGGTCTACCGCCTCCGCGAGCCCAGGCGCGGCGCCGCCGACCGCATGCACGCCGGGGTCAGCGAGAGCGACGAGGACGACGACGGCCTCGGCCCGAACTTGCTCGACGAGGGCCTCCGGGTGTTCTTCCGGGAGATGGCCCGCGGGCTGGTCGCCGACATGAAGACGATCTCGCGGATCCGCACCATGCGCTACGCCCTCGTCGGCGTCGGGGTGCTGCTGTTCACCGTCACCGGCATCAGCGTGTGGCTCCCGTCGTTCTACGAGCGCCAGCTGGGCGTCGCGGGTGGCACGGCCCAGCTCCTCGTCGGCTCCCTGCTCATCCTCGGCGGGATTCCCGGCGTCCTCTACGGCGGCAAGGTCGCCGACAAGTACGTCACCCGGATCCAGGGCGGGCGCATGGCCATCCCTGCCATGTGCATCTTCATCGGGAACCTCTTCTTCATGGTGTCGTACGCACGCCTGGCGGTGCTGCCCACCTACCTGCTCCAGCTGGTGGGGATCTTCGCGCTCACCATGTCGATCCCGGCGCTTCGGGCCGGCCTGTCCGACGCGGTGCCCGCCAACCTCCGCGGCGCCGGGTTCGGCGCCTTCAACCTGGCCTCGGTGCTCTTCGGCCAGGCGGCCGCCCCGCTGGTCGTGTCGTTCCTGTCGAACGCCTACGACGACAACCTGCGCACCGCCTTCGTGATCATCAGCTTTCCGGTGTTCCTCGGCGCCGCCCTGCTGTTCTCGGCCCGCAAGCACCTCGAGGCCGACACCGCCAAGATCTTCGAGGCCGTGCTCACGGCGATGCAGGAGCAGAAGCAGCGCGAAGAGGAGCTCCGCCAGGGACACCTCGACGAGGTCTGAACCGGAGGAGATCCTTCGGTGAGCGTCGTCAGTCCTGGTTCTTCTCCCGGACCACGAAGACCGGGCAGGGGGCGTGGTGCAGCACGTGGTTGCTGACCGAGCCGATCAGCAGCCGCTTGAAGAACCCGGTGCCGTGGGAGGCGACCACCACGACGTCGAAGTCGCGGGCCACCTCGCAGATGGTCCGCCCCGGGTCGCCGTGGACCACCTTGGGCCGCAGCGGCACCGCGGTGGCGTCGTCGACCAGCTGGAGGACGACCTCGGCCTCGTGGGCCAGCGCTGCGGTCTGCTCCTCGCTGACGGCGGGGTCGACCATGGGGGCCACCCCGGCCTCGCCGACCGGCACCGCGGCCGGCGGCGGGGGCACGACGACGATGGCGGTGTAGTCGTGGGCGGGGCCGAACAGCTCGGTGGCCGTCTTGGCGGCGTGGGTGGCGAGATCGGAGCCGTCGGTGGCGAGCAGGATCCGGGCCATCAGGCACCCCTCGCCGCGGTGAGGCCCAGCATCGCCTCGGCGCCGGTGTGGACCTGGCGGGTGTCGAAGCCCCAGTGGCTCATGTGGGCGGTTCTCCTCGGTGGGCGGTCGCCGGCGTGGCGCCGGAGGGTTCCTCGATGCGGTGCAACCTAGTGCTCAGCCCCTCGGGAGGCCGAGCATGCGGTCGCCGATGATGTTGCGCAGCACGTTGTTGGTGCCGCCCATGATCGTGTAGGCGGGGGCGTAGCAGACCGCTCGCGACACCCGGTTCCAGAGCATGGTCTCGGGGCCGTGGACCCGGGCGCAGAACTCGGCCACCCGCTGCTCGAAGGTGGTGGCGGCGGTCTTGGTCAGCGCCGACCAGCCCTTGGGGGCCTGGCCCAGCACCTCGCGCAGGATGAGGTGGCGGCCGATCCGGTAGAACGACTCAAGGGCGGCGACCTCCTGGCGGATGCGCGGGTCGGCCATGTCGGCGCGGGGGAGCGAGTCGCGGTAGAGCGCCCGGTTGCTGAGCAGGCGGTCGATGCCGCCCCGCTCGTGCTCGAGCTGGCTCATCGTCTGCTTCCAGCTGCCGTTGAGCTCGCCCACGAGGTTGGACGCCGGCACCCGCACGTCGTCGAACATCACCTCGCAGAAGTGCGAGTTGGTGGTCATGTCAGTGATGGGCCGCACCTCGATGCCCGGCGTGTCCATGGGCACGATCAGCTCGGAGAGCCCCTGGTGGGCCTTTCCCTCGGGGTTGGTGCGACAGATCAGGTAGCAGTAGTCGGCCAGGGCGGCGAAGGAGGTCCAGACCTTCTGGCCGTTGATCACGAAGTCGTCGCCGTCGCGCTCGGCCCTGGTGCGCAGCGACGCCAGGTCGGAGCCGGAGTCGGGCTCGCTCATCCCGATGCACCAGGCGGCCTTGCCGGCGATCATGTCGGGCAGGAAGCGGCGCTTCTGGTCCTCGGTGCCGAAGGCCAGCAGCGACGGGCCCATCTGGCGGTCGCAGAACCAGGTGGCGGCGATCGGCGCCCCGTTGGCGATCATGGCCTCGAACACGAGGAACCGCTCCAGGGCGGTGCGCTCGCCGCCGCCGTACTCCTTTGGCCACGTCATGCCCAGCCACCCGCGGTCGCCGAGCTCCTCGGAGAAGGCGCGGTCGTGGCTGTTGATCCAGCTGTCCTCCTTGATCTCGAGGTCGGCGGCGGCGGCCACCGCCACCTCCTCGGCCTCGAGGCGCAGCTTCTCCAGCTCGTCCGGCAGGGCGAAGTCCATGGGCCCAGCCTACGGCGGCCCCGGTGGGGCGGCGGGCGCCCGGCGCGTAGGTTCTCGGGCATGCGTGCAGTCGTGCTGGAGTCCCATGGCGGTCCCGAGGTGCTCACCATCCGGGAGGTGCCCGACCCAGTGGCGGGGCCCGAGGAGGTGGTGGTCGAGGTCGTGGCCACGGCCCTCAACCGGGCCGACCTCCTCCAGCGGCTGGGCCGGTACCCGGGCCCCCCGATGCCCCACGAGATCCCGGGCATGGAGCTCGCCGGCCGGGTCGTCTCGGCGGGGGAACGGGTGCGGGCGTGGTCGGCCGGCGACGAGGTGATGGGCATCGTCGGCGGCGGGGCCTACGCCGAGCGCATCGCCGTTCACGAGCGCCAGCTCATGGCCGTGCCCGCTTCTGTCGGCGTGGCCGACGCGGCGGCCATCCCCGAGGTGTGGATCACCGCCTGGGATGCGCTGGTGCTCCAGGGCGGCCTCACCTCGGGTCGAGTGGCGCTCGTCCACGCCGGCGCGTCGGGCGTGGGCACCGCCGCCACCCAGGTGGCCAAGGCCATCGGCGCCCGGGTCGTGGTCACCGCCTCGAGCGCCAAGGTGGCGGCCTGCCTCGACCTCGGGGCCGACGTGGCGGTCGACTACACCAGCGACGACTTCGTGCCCGCGGCCAAGGCGGCCACCGGGGGTGCCGGGGTCGACGTGGTCCTCGACGTGATCGGCGGCGACTACCTCGCCCGCAACCTCGATGCGCTGCGGGTGGGCGGCACCATCGTCCAGGTGGGCGTCATGGGTGACGCCATGGCGACCTTCCCGCTCGGGCTCTTGCTCCCCAAGCGAGCCACCCTGAGGGGCACGGTGCTGCGGGCGCGGCCCCTCGAGGAGAAGATCGCCGTCACCCAGCGCTTCGGGCGCGAGGTGCTGCCCCTCTTCGACGCCGGGCTGGCCCGACCGGTCATCGACCGCCGCTTCGCCCTCGCCGACATCGCCGACGCGCACCGCCACATGGAGTCCAACGCCAACGTGGGCAAGATCGTCGTCGACGTGGCGCCCGCCTGAGCGGGCCGGAGTCCTAGCGGTCGCCGAGGGGCACGTAGTCGCGGGCCCCCTCGCCGATGTAGCGCTGGCGGGGGCGGGCGATGCGCTGCTCCTCGTCGTCGAGCAGCTCGAGCCAGTGCGCCAGCCACCCCGCCGTGCGGGGGATGGCGAAGAGGACGGTGAACATCTCCAGGGGGAAGCCCATGGCCTGGTAGATCAGCCCCGAGTAGAAGTCGATGTTGGGGTAGAGCTTGCGCTCGGTGAAGTAGTCGTCGGAGAGAGCGGCCTCCTCGAGCTTGAGCGCGATGTCGAGCAGGGGGTTCGAGCCGGTGATCTGGAACACCTCGTCGGCGGTGCGCTTCACGATCGTGGCCCGGGGGTCGTAGCTCTTGTAGACCCGGTGGCCGAAGCCCATGAGCCGGCCCTCGCCCTGCTTCACCGACTCGATGAACGCGGGGACCTGGTCGACGCTGCCGATGCGCTGGAGCATGTGGATGACGGCCTCGTTGGCGCCGCCGTGCAGGGGACCGTAGAGGGCGGCGCAGGCGGCGGCCGTGGCCGAGTAGGGGTCGGCTTGGCTGGAGCTCACGGTGCGCATCGCGGTGGTGGAGCAGTTCTGCTCGTGGTCGGCGTGGAGGATGAACAGCACGTCGAGTGCTCGGGCCAGCGCCGGGTTGGCGTCGAAGCGGGGCTCGGCGATCTTCCACATCATCGACAGGAAGTTGGACGCGTAGTCGAGGCTGTTGTCGGGGTAGACGAAGGGTTGGCCCACGCTGAAGCGGTAGGCAAACGCGGCCAGCGTCGGCATCTTGGCGATGAGGCGGACGACCTGCTTTTGGCGGGTGTCCTCGTCGCCGATGTCCTTGGCCGTGGGGTAGAAGGTCGAGAGCGCCGCGGTGGTCGAGACCAGCATCCCCATGGGATGGGCGTCGTGGTGGAACTGGCGCATGAAGTGCTTCACGTTCTCGTGCACGTAGGTGTGCACCGTGACCTCGTGGCGCCACGCCTCGCCCTGGTCCTTGGTGGGCAGCTCGCCGTGGATCAGCAGGTAGGCGACCTCGAGGAAGGTCGACCGTTCGGCGAGCTGCTCGATCGGGTAGCCCCGGTAGCGCAGGATGCCGGCCTCGCCGTCGACGAGGGTGATCTCGCTGGCGCAGCTGGCCGTGGACATGAAGGCCGGGTCGTAGACGTAGAGGTTCGGATCGAGCTCGCGGATGGCCGAGGCCGGGAAGGTGCCCTGCTCGATGGGGACGGTGACCGACTTGCCCGTCCGGTCATCGGTGATGGTGATCGTCTCGCTCACTGGCTCCCGTCACTCTCGTCGCGTGCGCTCTGTGTGCCCTCCCCTTTCTAGTCGGCGGGCCAACCGTGGGTTCACGGAGCCGTCGCTTCGGCCATCGATGTGGAAGGAGCGAGTCAGCTCTTCGGCTACGTGGGAGCTCGCCCTAGGGTCTCGGTCATGGACGACCGTAGCGTCATCACCGTGCTCGAGCCCCACGACGAGTACCCCCACGAGCCCGACGAGGCCCGCTGAGAGCGGCCCCGGGTCTCGCGCTGGATCAGAGCGGAAGGTTGTCGTGGTTCCGGCGGCCGAGGTGCTCGCGCTTCGACCGCAGCACGTCCAGTGCCGAGGTCACCGCCTCCCTGGTCTCGGCGGGGTCGATCACGGCGTCGACATAGCCCCGCTCGGCGGCCACCCACGGGGTGAGGAGCGTGGCCGCGTAGTCGGCCTCCGCCGCGGCCCGCACCTCGGGGGTGGCCCGGCGGTGGAGGATCTCGACCGCGCCCTTGGCGCCCATCACGGCCAGCTCGGCCGACGGCCAGGCCAGGCACAGGTCGTTGCCCATCTTCTTCGAGTCCATGACGATGTAGGCGCCGCCGTACGCCTTGCGAAGGACGATGCAGATCCGCGGCACCGTCGCCCGGGCGTAGGCACCCACCAGCTGGGCACCGTGGCGGATCATGCCCCGCCACTCGAGGTCCTTGCCGGGGAAGAACCCGGGCGTGTCGACCAGGGTGAGCAGCGGCACGTTGAAGGCGTCGCACATCGACACGAAGCGGGCGCCCTTCTGGCTGGCGGGGATGTCGAGGGTGCCGGCCAGCGACATGGGTTGGTTGGCCACCACCCCGACGGTGTAGCCGCCGATCGTCGTGAGGCACGTGACGAGGTTGGGCGCCCAGGCCGACCAGAGCTCGAGCAGCTCGCCCTCGTCGGCCACGGCGGCGACGATGTGGCGGACGTCGTAGCTCCCGGTGGCGGTGGCGGGCATCAGGGCCCCGGCCTCGGGGGTCGGCCGGTCGGGGGGGTCGTCGGTGGCCCAGGACGGCGGCTCGTCGTCGCAGCTGTCGGGGAGGTGGGTGAGGACGGCCGACAGCCACGACAGGGCCGCCTCCTCGTCGGCGACCACGGCGGCGGCCACCCCGCTGTGGCGGGCGAGGGCGTCGGCACCGCCGAGCTCGCGCGCCGTGAGGCGCTCGCCGGTGAAGGAGGCCACGGCGCCGGGGCCGACGACGTAGGCGGAGGCGGCTTCGGTGGCCACCACGACGTCGGCCATCCCGAGGAGGAGAGCGGGCCCGCTCACCGTAGGCCCCGTCACCGCCAGCAGGACCGGCACCGTGCCGCCACAGGCGGCGATGGCGCGGGCGGCGCCGCCCCAGCCGTGGAGCGCGGCGACGCCGTCGTGCACGTCGGCGCCGCTCGAGGAGATCACACCCACGAGGGGCAGGCGGGCATCGAGGGCGGCACGGGCGGCGGCGGCCAGGGTCTCCCCGCTGGTGAGGTCGAGCGCGCCCCGCCGGGTGGTCGGGTCGACGCGGGCGAGGACGACGCGGCGTCCGTCGAGCTCGGTGACCTCGGCGGTCGCCGTTCCCGGCACGTGCCCCCGAAGGGTCGTGGTGGGTCGGGAGGTCATCGGTCGGTGAGGGGGTCGAGGCCGGGTTGGATCTTCGACTGCTCAGTGACCACCTCCGCCAGGACCTCCTGCAGGGCGCGGGCGGGCGCCGACAGGAGGCCGCGCCGCCGGCGGGCTACGCCGACCTGGCGACGGCCGAGACCGGTGATCGGGATGCGCCGCCACTCACCGGTGAGCCACCGGGGCACGGCGCTGGCCGGCAGCACCGCCGCCCCGAAGCCCTCGAAGGTGAGCGAGGCGATGAGACGAAGTCCGTCGAGCTCGGCCTTGGCCTTCAGCTCGACGCCGGCGGCCGCCGCCGCCTTGTCGAGCTCGGTGCGGATCGAGTTGCCGGGCGGGGTGAGGAGCAGCTCGTGGCTGGCGAGGTCGGCGATGTCGGCGACGTCGAGTGCGGCGAGGGGGTGTGAGGTGGGCGCCACCACGATGAGGTCCTCCTCGAAGATCGGTTCGACGGCGATGTCGGGGTCGTCGACGGGCAGGTTGACCACCGCCAGGTCGACCGCACCGCTGGCGAGCTGGGGGAGGAGCGAGGTGGTGTTGCCCTCGAGGACCGCCACCTCGACCTTGGGGTGGGTGACGCCCATGGCGGTGAGCAGCGGTGGCATCAGCCAGCGGCCGGTCGTGCCGATGACGCCGAGGCGCACGTGACCGGCAACCTCGTCGCGCAGCGAGGCCACGTCGGCCGCCAGGGCGTCGAGCTCGGCGGCGATGCGTCGGGCCCGGGCCACGACCACCTCACCCTCTTCGGTGAGGCGTCCGGCGGACCGGTCGACCAGGGTGGCCCCGAGCTCGCGCTCCAGGCGGGCCACGTGGGTGGAGACGTTGGACTGGACCGTGTGGAGCACGTCGGCCGCGGCGGAGAAGGTGCCAGTGTCGGCGACCGCGGTGAGGGCGGCCAGCTGTCGGAGGTCCATCACCATCGATGATGGCACACATCGACAACATGTGTTGGACAGATGCCGTCGGCCCCGCCACACTGGTCCTCAGCGGCGGTGAGCTGACCTCCCCCCCGGTCCACTCGCCGACCGCTTCGCACACGAGAGAGACTGGCCCATCCCCCCCCGGGCCAGTCTCTCCTCGTTTTGCACCCGGTTCGCGGTTGGTGTCGCTCGACACCCGACGCCCGACGCCAGGGCCGCGGCCGCGCGAGTGGAGCCGGACGCGACACCACCCCGTCGCGGTGGCGGCGGGGTGGTGGTGGTGCAGGCGACGCTGCGATCAGGCGGCGAACCTGCGTCGCAGTGCCAGACCGCCGAGGGCGGCGGCCAACAGGCCGGCGCCGAGGAGGCTGGCGGCGCTGCCACCGGTGGCCGGCAGCGCCCGGGTCTCTTCCGGCTCGAACTGCTGGGGCAGCTCCGCGGCCGGGGCGGCGGCGCAGGTGATGGGGCCGACCTCACCGTGGGCCAGGGTCACCTGACCGAGCGGGACGTCGCCTACGGCTGACAGCACGGTGACCACCAGGGCGTCGACCTCGATGCCACCGCCCTCGGTCTCGGCGATGACGTTGCGCTCGACGTTGACCAGGACGTCGAGGCCGGACTCGGCGAGGACCGTACTGATCCCGTCGATGATGTCGGACAGCGGGCTGTCGAGGGGGACCGCCTCGCCACCGATCTGGAGGTCGACGAGCTCGGAGTTGGCGGAGTACTGCACGGTGTCGGCTGTGCAGACGGCGACGGCCTCGGCCCGGATGAGGGCGGCCGACAGGAGGGGAACATCCTCGCCGGCGGCGTCCATGAGGACCTGGGCGTTCTCGATCTCACCGAGGCCGCGGGCGTTGTAGGGGCCCTCGACGGTGTGGTCGTTCACGGTCAGGCCGCTCTCGATGTCGCTCTCCACGTGCACGTTGGCCCGCGCGGTGAGCGTGCCGCTGACCGCAAGGGGGTCGGCGGGGATGTCGATGACCGTGCTCTCGTCGTCGCCGGCCACCGCGGTGACCTCGGCGACGGGCTCGCGGGTCACGTCGGTGTCGGAGAGCATGATCTCGGCGCCGAAGCCGGCGGCCGAGCCGGAATCGATCGGGTCAGCGTTCGCCATGGGTGCCGCCAAGAGGGCGATGGCGGCGAGGCCGGTGAGGGCCACGCCAACCCGCGCCCGGAGGCCACCGGCTCTGGTCGTGGTTCGTTGGACTCTGTTCATGGGGGTCTCCGATTTGTGTGAAGCACGCGACTCGCGGACTTGTCCCACTATGCCCGCTGGCGCGGGTTCTAACACCACCCGTCGGGCGTGATACCACGAAGCGTGGGAACACTTACGACACGATCACGGAGCGTCGTGGCCTGACGGCGCACCGCGTCCGGCATGACCGTCGGTCATGGAGAGGTGAGAGGTAGCGTCGGGCCATGGCCACAGGTGCAGCGTTCTTCGACCTCGACCGGACCATCCTCAAGGGCGCCAGCGGGCCGGTCATCACCGCCGCGCTCAAGCAGGCGGGGGTCGTGCCCGACCGCGACATCCCGGGCGAGAACCTGATCTACAAGTTCTTCGACGCGGTGGGCGAGACCCTGCCGGGCATGGGCCTGGCCCGGGCCGCCGCCTCCTTCGCCTCCGGATGGTCTGCCGACGCCGTGGTGGCGGCGGCCACCGAGGCGGCCAAGGTGCTCACCGGGGCGGTGCAGCCCTATGCCAGGGAGATCATGGACGAGCACCGCCTCGCCGGCCGGCCGGTGGTGTTGGCCACCACCTCGCCGTTCGACATGGTGAAGCCCTTCGCCGACGCGCTGGGTCTCGACGACGTCATCGCCACGAGGTACGGCCGCACGCCGGAGGGCCTCTACGACGGATCGATCGTGGGGAGCTTCGTGTGGGGCCCGGGCAAGCTCGCGGCGGTGCGGGCGTGGGCCGAGGAGCACGGCGTCGACCTGCGCGAGAGCTGGGCGTACTCCGACAGCATCTACGACACGCCGCTCCTCTCCGCCGTGGGTCACCCCACCGCCGTCAACCCCGACCCCCGGCTGCGGATCCTGGCCGCGGTGCGCCGCTGGCCGACGCTCCACCTCGACGTGCCGCCCGGGGTCCCCAAGCTCGCAGGGGTCGAGCCGTTCCAGGCGCTGCGGCCCTTCATGCGCCCGGAGGCCTTCCCCTTCGCCCGCTTCGACATCGACGGCACCGACCACATCCCCACCGAGGGTCCCGCCATCGTGGTGGCCAACCACCGCAGCTACTTCGACACCGCCGCGGTGGCGCTGGCCGTCGCCCGGTCGGGGCGGCCGCTGCGCTTCCTCGGCAAGAAGGAGGTCTTCGACGCCCCGGTCGTGGGCCAGCTGGCACGTGCCATGGGCGGCATCCGCGTCGAGCGGGGCACCGGCTCCGACGAGCCGTTGGTGGAGGCAGCCCGCGCCCTGGCCGCCGGTGAGCTGGTGGCGATGATGCCCCAAGGCACCATCCCGCGGGGCCGGGCCTTCTACGACACCGAGCTGCACGGCCGCTGGGGGGCGGCCCGCCTCGCCGCCATGTCGGGCGCACCGATCGTGCCGCTCGGGCTGTGGGGCACCGAGCGGGTGTGGCCCCGCAGCGCCCGGGTGCCAAACGTGCTCAACCTCACCAGCCCGCCGCTGGTGACGGTGCGAGCCGGCGCGCCGTTCCACGTGGCCGGCGACGATGTCGACGTCGACACCAAGTCGATCATGGCGGCCATCACCGCGCTCCTCCCGCCCGAGGCCCACGTGGCCCGGGAGCCGACCGACGAGGAGATCCGCCGGGCGCTGCCGGCGGGCCACGACGGGTCGTCCGACGAGACGACCCGCCGCCCGGGCACCGACTGACAGGCAACAGGACTCGGCAGGTGACGGGCCCCGCTACGCGTCGGCCACGCGCCGGCGGATGACGTTGAGGGCGCTGCCGGCCCGGAACCACTCGATCTGGTCGGGGGAGAGGGTGTGGGTGGCCTCGAAGTCGACGGTGGTGCCGTCGGGCTTGGTGATGCGGCACCGCACCGCCACGTCGGGGGCCAGGTCGGCCAGGCCGAGCACCGAGATGCGGTCGTCCTCACCGATCTGGTCGTAGGTGACCGGGTCGGCGAAGGTGAGGCCGAGCATGCCTTGCTTCTTGAGGTTGGTCTCGTGGATGCGGGCGAAGGAGCGGGCGAAGACCACCTTGCCGTTGCGGTACCTCGGCTCCATGGCGGCGTGCTCGCGCGACGAGCCCTCGCCGTAGTTCTGGTCGCCGACGGCCACCCAGGGCTGGCCGGCCTCGTGGTAGCGCTTGGCGATCTCGGGGAACGGACGGAGCTCGCCGTCGAGCTGGTCCTTGCCCACGCCGGCCTCGCCGGTGAAGGCGTTGACCGCCCCGAGGAACAGGTTGCCGGTGATGTTCTCGAGGTGGCCGCGGTACTTCAGCCACGGACCGGCCGCCGAGATGTGGTCGGTGGTGCACTTGCCCTGGGCCTTCACCAGTACGGGCAGGTCGAGGTAGTCGTTGCCGTCCCACGCCTCGAAGGGCTGCAGGAGCTGGAGGCGGTCGCTCTCGGGGTCGACGGCCACGGCGACGGACGCGCCGAGCGCCGAGGGGGCGATGAAGCCCGACTCACCGGCGTCGAAGCCGGCCGAGGGGAGCTCCTCGCCCACGGGCGGGTCGAGGAGCGTGCCCTCGCCGCCGTCGGCGTCGGGGATCGGGTCGGTCATGGGGTTGAAGTCGAGGGTGCCGGCGAGGGCATAGGCCACGACCGTCTCGGGTGAGGTCACGAAGGCGAGGGTGGCGGCGTTGCCGTCGTTGCGCTTCGGGAAGTTGCGGTTGTAGCTGTTGATGATGACGTTGACCTCGCCCTCGGCGACGTCGGTGCGGTCCCACTGGCCGATGCACGGCCCGCAGGCGTTGGCCAGCACCTGGGCGCCGATGGCCTCGAGGTCGGCCAGCAGGCCGTCGCGTTCGATGGTGGCGCGCACCTGCTCGGAGCCGGGGGTGATGAGCAGCGGGGTGCGGGACCGCAGGCCGCGGGCCGATGCCTGGCGGGCGAGGCTGGCTGCCCGGGTGATGTCCTCGTAGGAGCTGTTGGTGCAGCTACCCACCAGGGCGCTGCTGATGGTGAGGGGCCAGCCTGCCTCCTTGGCGGCCGCGCCGATCTCGCTGACGGTGTGGCGCAGGTCGGGGGTGTGGGGGCCGTTGATGGCCGGCTCGAGGGTGGAGAGGTCGATCTCGACCACCCGGTCGTAGAACTTCGCCGGCTCGGTCAGCACCTCGTCGTCGGGTCGGAGGTGGTGGGCCACCGCGTCGGCCCGGTCGGCGATCTCCTCGCGGCCAGTGGACTTCAGGTAGCGGGCCATGGCGGCGTCGTAGCCGAACAGCGAGGTGGTGGCGCCGATCTCGGCGCCCATGTTGCAGATGGTGGCCTTGCCGGTGGCGCTGATGGTGGCGGCGCCGGGGCCGATGTACTCGACGATGGCGCCGGTGCCGCCGGCGACGGTGAGGACGTCGGCCACCTTGAGGATCACGTCCTTGGCCGAGGCCCAGCCGCTGAGCTCGCCGGTGAGGTGCACGCCGATGACTCGGGGGGCCCGCACGTTGAACGGGAACCCGGTCATGACGTCGACGGCGTCGGCGCCGCCAACGCCGATGGCGACCATGCCGAGGCCCCCGGCGTTGGGGGTGTGGCTGTCGGTGCCGATCATCATGCCGCCGGGGAACGCGTAGTTCTCGAGCACGACCTGGTGGATGATCCCGCTGCCGGGCTTCCAGAAGCCCACGCCGTACTTGGCCGACACGGTGCGCAGGAACTCGTAGACCTCGGAGTTGACGTCGAGGGCGAAGGCGAGGTCGTCGCCTGCGCCGGTGCGGGCCTGGATGAGGTGGTCGCAGTGCACGGTGGAGGGCACCGCCACCTCGGGCAGGCCGGCGGTCATGAACTGGAGCAGCGCCATCTGGGCGGTGGCGTCCTGCATGGCCACGCGGTCGGGCTGGAAGTCGACGTAGGAGCGGCCCCGCTCGATCTCCTGGCCGGGGTCGCTCAGGTGGTTGACGAGGATCTTCTCGGTCAGTGTGAGCGGGCCGAGGCGCTCCCGCCCGGCGGCCACGCGCTCGTCGAGGGTCCCGTAGACCTGTTCGATCAGCTCGATCGGCGTCCCTGCGGTCACGGCCATGGTGTGCTCCTCGTGGTCTGTGCTGCCGGCGTTGCGTCCGACCCGAATGTAGACAAGTATAGGACAAGTGGAGGCGCGACGGGTGCGGTACCGGGAGATCGCCGACGAGCTGTCGGCCAGGCTCCTCGCGGGTGAGTTCCCCGCCGGGCGCCTCCTGCCCAGCGAGTCCGAGCTCTCCGCAGCCTACGGTGCCAGCCGCGTCACGGTCCGCAGAGCGCTCGAGCACCTGCGCACCGCCGGCCTGGTCGACTCCCGCCAGGGCTTCGGGTGGTTCGCCGCCGTCGACCCCCTCCGCCAGTCACTGGGGCGGCTCGGCACCATCGAGGCCCAGCTCGCGGCCTCGGGTGTCGTGCCCGAGCGGCGCGTGCTCGGTTTCGCCTTCGTCGCCGCCCCCGCGCCGGTGGCGGCCGTGCTGGGGGAAGGGCCGGTGCTCCAGGTCCGTCGGGTGAACCTGGCCGACGGGAACCCCTTCGCCCGGGTGACGGTGTGGTGCCCGGAGGCGCTCGGCGCCGAGCTGTCGAGGGCCGACGTGGAGCGCTCGCCGTTCTACGAGCTGCTCGGCATCGAGCTGGGCGGCGCCAGCCAGGTGATCGGAGCGGTGGCAGCCCCAGCTGACGACGCCGCCGTGCTCGAGGTGCCGGCGGGCTCGCCGCTGCTGCGGTGCTGGCGGGTCACCACCTCGGTGTCGGGGGAGCCGGTGCTGGTCAGCGAGCACGTCTTCCCGGCGCATCGCACCGAGTTCGTGGTCGAGCTGTCGACCTCGGCGCCGTCGATCGCCCCCACGGGGATCCGCCTCGTCGAGTAGCCATGCTCACCGGCCGGCGGGATCAGTATCCTGACGGGCGGAGGTGATCGCTCATGTCGATCGATGTGCACCAGTGCCCACGCTGCGAGCTCCGCTTCGCCAACAGCGCCGAGCTGCGCGACCACTTCGGGCGCGATCACCATGCCGACCCGGACACCTTCGACCGCTACCGCTACCCGGCCCGATCCGCCCGCGTCGACACCGATCGCCAGCGCATCCTCCTCGTGGCCAACCAGACGCTGGGCGACGAGCGGCTGGTCGACGAGGTGCGCGCCCGCGCCCAGGCGGGGCCGGTGCGCCTCACGGTCCTCGTGCCCGCCACCCATTCCGCCCACCATGCCTCGCCGCCGAGCGGGACGGTGCCGCCTCCCGAGAGTGCCGCTGCCGGCGACGATGTCGGCCTCGCCACCGCCCGCTGGAGGCTCCGCACCACGCTCGACCGCCTGCACGATGCCGGCATCGACGCCGACGGCCGCATCGGGCACCCCGATCCGTTCGTGGCCGTCACCCGGCTCCTGGCCGACGAGGAGTTCGACGAGATCGTGCTGTCCACGCTGCCCCCGGCACTGTCGCGGTGGCTCGACGTCGACCTGCCCAAGCGCCTCGAGCACCGCAGCGGCCTCCCCGTCACCACCCTCACGCCCTCCAGCGCCTGAACCGGCGCCGACCGAAGGTCAGCTGGTGGAGGCCACCCGGACGGCGGACTGCTGCTCGATGCGGCGGACGCGGTCGACGGGCAGGACGTGCCAGAAGTGCTCCTCGGCCGCGTCCCAGTCCTTGAGCAGCTCGGCCGCCCGGGTGGAGCCGGTGAGCTCGGCGTGGCGCTCCACGAGCCAGCGCAGCTCGGTCAGCGACTCGGCATCGGGTCGCTCGGCCTCGACGAGGGCGGCGTTGAGCCGGGACATGAGCTGGGTGTTGGGGTCGAAGACGAACGCCTCCCCGCCGGTCATGCCGGCGCCGAGGTTGTAGCCGACCTCGCCGAGGACGACGACGGTCCCGCCGGTCATGTACTCGCAGCAGTGGTCACCGGTGCCCTCCACCACGGCGGTGGCGCCGGAGTTGCGGACGGCGAAGCGCTCGCCGGCGGCGCCGGCGATGAACAGGTCGCCGCCGGTGGCGCCGTAGAGGCAGGTGTTGCCGGCGAGCACGGGGTCGCCGGCGTCGTCGGACGGCGGGATGATCACGATCCGGCCACCGCCCATGCCCTTGCCGACGTAGTCGTTCGCCTCGCCGACGAGCTCGATCTCGACGCCGTTGGTGAGGAAGGCGCCGAGGCTCTGACCGGCCGAGCCACGGAATCGCACGGCGGCGGTGCCCCGAGGCGACAGCTCGCCGTACTCGAGGGCCACGGCACCTCCGAGGGCGGCTCCGATGGCGCGGTCGGCGTTGCGGATCTCGTACTCGAGCTCGATGTCGTCGCCGTCCCAGATGGCGCGGAAGGCGTCGGCGAGCAGCCGGTCGCCGAGGTCGGACCGGGCCTTCTGGATGGGGTCGGTGGCCACGAAGTGGCGGACCGCCTCGAGGTCCTCCGGCGCCTCGAGCAGAGGAGCCAGGTCGACGGAATCGGCGCGGGCATCGCCCACGGCGCGCTGGCGGAGGCACTCGACGCGCCCGATGGCCTCGTCGAGCGACCGGAGCCCCAGTGAGGCCAGCAGGTGGCGGACCTCGTCGGCGATGTACAGGAAGTAGGCGGCCACCCCCTCAGGGGTGCCGGTGAAGTTGGCCCGCAGGTTGGGGCGCTGGGTGGCGATGCCCGGCTTGCAGGTGTCGCGGTGGCACGCCCTGAGCATGATGCAGCCCTCGGCGATCATGGCGGCGGTGCCGAAGGAGTACTCGTCGGCGCCGAGGAGGGCGGCGATGGCGACATGGCGCCCGGTCATGAACCCGCCGTCGACCCGGACCCGCACCCGGTCGCGCAGCTGGTTGGCCACCAGCACCTGCTGGATCTCGGCCAGGCCGATCTCCCACGGCATGCCGGCGTGCTTGATCGACGAGAGCGGCGAGGCGCCGGTGCCGCCGTTGGCACCGGAGATGTGGACGACATCGGCCAGCGCCTTGACCACGCCGGCAGCGATGGTGCCCACGCCGTCGCCGGCGACGAGCTTCACGGAGACGTCGGCCCCGTTGACCTGCTTGAGGTCGTAGATCAGCTGGGCGAGGTCCTCGATGGAGTAGATGTCGTGGTGCGGCGGTGGCGAGATGAGCGCCACGCCCGGCTGGGTGTGGCGGAGGCGGGCGATCTCCTCCGAGACCTTGTGGCCCGGCAGCTGGCCGCCCTCGCCGGGCTTGGAGCCCTGGGCCATCTTGATCTGGAGCTCGTCGGCGTAGGCCACGTACTCCGGGGTCACGCCGAAGCGGCCGGAGGCGATCTGCTTGATCTTGGAGTTCTTGTCGCCGGTGGCCTGGCCCCGCGTGCGGAAGCGCTCGGGGGCCTCGCCACCCTCGCCGCAGTTGGAGCTGGCGCCGATGAGGTTCATGGCCTCGGCGAGGGTCTCGTGGGCCTCCTTGGACAGCGCGCCGTGCGACATGGCGCCGGTGGAGAAGCGCTTGGCGATCTCCGATGCCGGCTCGACGTCGTCGACGGGGACGGGACCGGTCTCGAGGGGGACCAGCTCGAGCAGGTCGGCGAGCTCGGTCGCCGGCCGCTCGTTGACCATGGTCGAGAAGCGCTCGTACAGGTCGTAGTCGTCGCCCTTGATGGCGCGCTGGAGGAGGTGGGCGGCCGCCATCTCCTCGGTCTCCTTGACCAGCGACAGGTCGTTGAGGGCGTCGACGACCTCCTTGCTCTTGCCGTGGTAGTCGCCGTTCTTGCGCACCCGGTAGAAGCCGGGGGAGGTGAGCTCGACGGCGGTCTCGGCGTCGGCCGGGAAGGCGGCGGCGTGGTTGGTGAGGGAGTCGGCGCCGAGGTCGTCCCAGCCGACGCCCCCGACGACGGATGCCGAGCCGGTGAAGCACACGTCGACCACCTCGGCGCCGAGGCCGATGACCTCGAAGATCTGGGCGCCGCGGTAGGAGTCGATGGTCGAGATCCCCATCTTCGACAGGATCTTGAGCACCCCCTCCTCGATGGCCGACTGGAAGCGGTGCTGGGCCTCGGGGCTGACCACGTCGCCGCTGTCGTCGGCGTCGGCCTCCGAGGCCACGGTCTGCAGCGCCAGGCGGGGGCAGATGGCGTCGGCGCCGTAGCCGAGCAGTGCCGCGAACTCGTGGGTCTCGCGGGCGCTGTCGCTGACGACGACCAGGCTCGTGCGCGACCGCAGCTTCTCGGCGATGAGGCGCTGGTGCACGGCGCCGGAGGCGAGGATCGACGGGACGGCGGCACGCTCTGGGCCGACCGCGCTGTCGTCGATGATGAGGATGCCCGTCCCGCCGCGGACGGCGGCGACGGCGTTGTCGCACATCCGCTCCACGGCCGACCGGAGGCCCGCGGGTCCGTCGGCCACGGGGAAGGTGGCGTCGAGGGGGATGGTGATGAACGGGCAGCGGTCCTCGTCGTAGAGCTGGTCGACACCGCTCGGGTACAGGAAGAACGACCGCAGGGTGAGGATCCGGGCCGCGTCGGCGCTCTCGGTGAGGATCGGCTGACGGGGCCCGAGCAGCGTGCGCAGCGTCATGACGCGGCGCTCGCGCACCGGGTCGATCGGCGGGTTGGTGACCTGGGCGAAGCGCTGTCGAAGGTAGTGCTGCACCGGTCGCGGGCGGTCGGACAGGTGGGGGAGCGGGGAGTCGTCGCCCATGGAGAAGGTGGGCTCGTGGGCGTCGGAGGCCATGGGCTTGAGCACCATGGCCAGCTCCTCCTTGGTGTAGCCGTGGGCCGCCTGGCGGCGGGCGAGCTCGTCGGGCCCGGGGGTGTCGACGAGTGGCGCCCCGCGGGAGAGGTCCCGGAAGCCGTCGGCGGCCCAGCGGGCGTACGAGCCTGCAGCGATGCGCACCTTGATCTCGGCGTCGAGCTGCAGCCCTCTGGCGGGGTCGACGAAGAGCATCTGGCCGGGTCCGAGGCGCCCCCGGGTGACGCTTCCGTGGCCCGACACGTCGACGGCGCCGACCTCGGAGCACACGGCGATGAAGCCGTCCTCGCAGGCGGCGTAGCGCAGCGGTCGGAGGCCGTTGCGGTCGAGCGAAGCACCGACCCCGAGGCCGTCGGTGAACACGAGCCCGGCCGGCCCGTCCCAGGGCTCCATGAGGGCGGAGTGGTAGCGGTAGAACCCTCGGACGTCGGGGTCGAGGTCACGGGTGTTCTCCCACGCCTCCGGCACGAGCATGGCCACGGCGTGGCGGGGGTCGCGGCCTGCGCGCACCAGCAGCTCGACGGCGGCGTCGAGCATGCCGGAGTCGGAGTCCTCGGGGTCGAGCAGCGGCCGGAAGAGCCCCTCGGCCCCGAGCCCGGCCGCCTCGGTCCCGAGCTCGGCCCGGGCGAGCATGCGATGGTGGTTGCCCTGGATGGCGTTGATCTCGCCGTTGTGGCAGATCATCCGGAACGGCTGGGCCCGCTCCCACGACGGCGCGGTGTTGGTGGAGAAGCGCTGGTGGAAGATCGTGAAGGGCGCGGCGAAGCGCTCGTCGGCGAGGTCGAGGTAGAAGTCGCCGACGGCGTCGGCGGCGGCGAGGCCCTTGTACACGACGGTGCGGAACGAGCACGACACCACGTAGACGCCCTCGGTGGTGCCCATGCGCCGGCGGAAGCGGTAGGCGGCGATCTCGTGGGCCCGGTCGGTGGTGTCGCCGGGCGAGGTGAAGGTGGCCTGGAGCATGGCCGGGCGGGCCCGGCGGGCCTGGTCGCCGAGGTGGGCGTCGTCGGTCGGCGGCTCCCGCCAGTCGACGATGGCAAGACCCTCCTCGGTGGCGGCAGCCTCGATGGCAGGACGGGGGTCGACGTCGCCGCGCACGAAGAGGCTCGCGACGCCGTTGCCCTCGCCGAAGATGGCGGCGGGGATGGGGACGAGCACGCCGGCACCGTCGGCCGAGCGGGCGTCGGCGGCGACGGCGCCGCGGTGCTTCACGCAGGCGAGGCCCCCGAGGGCGGCGGTGACGATCTCCCGGCTGGAGCGACCGTGGGCGTCGGCCACGAAGCCGATGCCACAGGCGTCACGTTCGGTCAGGGGGCGCATGGGGCTCTCCTCCGTCGGGGGGATGACCGGGACGCTTCCTCGTTGAAGCAGGGGAGGCGTCGTTGCCCATGGCCCCGGTCGTGCGAGGGACGATCGTACCTGCCGTCCCCGGCGAGCGAAGAACCGATCGGGGGTCTCAGCCGGACGCTGCTCCTACAGATCAGGCCAAGGCCGGCGGGTGCGAGACGGCCGGCCCTTGCGGTCACCGAGGGCCCACGACCGGCGCCAACCGCTCGTCGCTGGTCCCGAGAGCGAGGGTGTCGCCCCGCTGGCCGCCCGACGGCGCGCCGACCACCAGTCGGTGGACGCTTCGTCGGCGAGGGCGTCGACGGCCCGCTCGACCCGCTGGGCGAACCGAGTGGCGTTCTCGCCCTCCTCGGGCCGCATGGGCGAGCCGAAGGTGACCCTTGTGGTGCCCGGGCGCGGGCGCGTGTCGCCCCGGCCGAAGATGCGGCCCGTGCCCTGGAGGTGCACCGGGACCACCGGGACGCCGCAGCGCGACGACAGGTAGGCGGCGCCGCCGCGGTGGTCCTGGGCCCACCCGTCGGGGCTGCGGCCGCCCTCGGGGAAGATCAGCAGGCTCCACCCCTTGCCGAGCAGCTCGGCGGCCTGGTCGGCCGAGCGGCGGGTCACCTTGCTGCGCTCGATCGGGAAGGCGCCCATGGCCAGGGCCGAGAGGGCGGAGCGGGCACGGCTGGTGAAGAAGTAGTCGGCTGCCGCCCCCACCACCATGCGGTGCCGCCAGGGCTCGGGGATGGTCGTGAGCATGAGCGGCGCGTCGAGGTGGCTCTGGTGGTTGGCGGCGAAGATCACCGACCCCTCGAGGGCGGCGAGGCGGTCGGTGCCGTGGACCGTGGGCGCGGCGAGGGCTCGGACCACCGCCTTCATGGGTCCCTCGACCACCAAGAAGCGGGCGTAGCGCGCCGGCTGGCGACGGGCCCAGCCGGTGGCGTAGTGGGCGCCGGTGGTGGGCTCCTGCTCGAGCGGCTCGATGCCGAGTGGGGTGGTGGGCGCCGACCAGGGGAAGCCGGGTCGAAGGAGCCGGCGGACCGGGTCGGGCAGGCGGCGGCCGGCCACTCAGCTGACCTCGGCCACCAGGAGCGGCGGGGCGTGGAGGTGGGTGACCGATGGGTCGCGCCCCACGGTGTCCTCGGCCATCTCGAGCGCGTCTCGCATGGTGGAGGCGGGGCGGAAGCCGAGGCGGCGCACCGCCCTGGCGTCGCCGCCGACGATGATCACCGCGCCGAGGTGCTGGAGGGCGTGTGCGCACCAGTACCACATGTAGAACGGGTGCACGCCGTGGTAGGCGTAGCTCGTCCGGTAGAGGTGGCGGTACCACTCGTCTTCGGCGAACGACGTCTCGAAGCGCTTCTCGATCTCGACCGGGTCGGTGGTCTCGGCCAGCACCTGCTCGAAGAAGTCGATGTAGCTGGGGTGGTGGACCGGGTGGAAGTCCCAGGGGGTGGGGTGGGTCATGATCACCACGCCGCCCTCGCGCACCAGGGGCTTGTTGCGGTACAGGTTGAAGAAGTACCCGAGCCCCTGGCAGGCCACCAGGATCGGGTTCATGATCGAGTTCACGTTGTAGGGGCACAGGTACGGCAGCCCCATGGTGAGGATGTCGGTCTGGCCCTCCACCTGGACGAGCTGTTGGTCCCACACCCGCTGGGTGGTGATGGCGTGGACCTCCTCGATGTCGCCGGCGGTGATGCCCGTCATGTCGTGGGGCGCCTCGATCGACTGGAAGATCGCCCGGCGAGCGCTCATGGGCAGCGTGTCGAGTCCCTTCTTGGCTGCCACGAAGGTCACGCGGTCACGTGCCGTCCACTCCCACTCCCGCTTCTGGAGGAAGTCGAATGGGGCCGGGAAGGTGTCGTTGTTGAGGGTGGTCTCGATCTGGAAGATCTTGATGCCCGCCTTGCGGATCACCTCGCCCATGCGCCAGTTGGAGGAGTGCAGCTCGGAGCGGTGCTGGTCCATGAACGACCGACTGTGGCGCATGGTCTTGACGTTGTGGTGGTGGCGCAGGCTCTTGTACGACGCCAGCCCGGTGGCGGTGGACTTGTGGCCGCCGTCCATCGAGACGAGGTTGATGTTGACGTAGACCAGCAGGTCGGACTCGGCGGCCCGCTTGTTGATCTCGACCTCCTCGCCCTGCTCGGTCTCGCCCAGGTGGGCCATGCCGTCGGGGTCCTCGGCGTCGTGGTTGTAGAGGGTGCCGTCGGGGGAGAAGGCGTCGTAGATGCGGTCGCCGAGGCAGTGGCGCAGCTCGGCCTCGGTCATGCGCCGGTGCAGCGCCAGGGCGGCGATGATGTGGACGTCGTCGACGCCGGCCTCGGCGGCCAGGTCGAGCACCGCCTCGATCACGCGCTGGCGGATGTCGGGCCGGCGCATCTTCGGCAGGGGCAAGGAGATGTCGTCGAAGGCGATCGTGAGCTTCATGCCGGGGAAGAGCTGGGCCGGCAGCGGGTCCTGGCCCACCGGGTTCAGCAGGGCGTGACGGATGGCGGCCTCGGGGTCGCGCAGGGTCGGCAGCGGCTCGCCGGGGTAGATGATCCGGCTGCGCCCCACTGGCAGGCGCTCGAGGCGGAAGCCCTCACCGTCCATGAACATCGTCGGCGGGGTCGAGCGGTCGACCTCCAGCACGAAGCCTGGCCGTGCCGTCTTACGAGTCACAGTCGGTCTCTTTCCTTCTCGGTGCGGAGGTCGAAGGCGATCTTGACCGCGCCGCGGCGACCTGCCTCGGCGGCGTGGGCGATGGCGTCGGTGAAGCGATCGAGGGGGTAGGTGGCCGAGACGAGGCGTTCGAGGCCGGCGTCGGCCACCAGCTCGAATGCGAGGTCGAAGGTGGGTCGGCCGGTGGGCTCCACGCCGTAGGCGTAGGCCCCGACCAGCTCGATCTCGCGGTGCCACAGCGGGGTGAGGTCGACGGTGAGCCGGCCGGGCATGCCGACCATCACGATGCGGCCGCCGGGAGCGGTGACGGCGAGGGCCTGGGCCAGGCTGTCGGCGCTGCCCACGCAGTCGACGGTGACGTCGACGCCGCCGGTGAGGCGTCCGATCTCGCCGTCGCCGGTGGCCATGGAGCCGGTGAGGCGGCGGGCCACCCGGTCGAGCTGGTCGGGCTCGACCACGGTGGTGGCCCCGAGCTCGCGCGCGAGGGCCCGCTGCTCGGGGTGCTTGGCGGCGGCGACGATGTGCTGGTCGTCGGTGAGCACCAGCCGGCGCAGGGCGGCGATGGTGCACAGGCCGAGGGTGCCGGCGCCGATGACGGCCACGGTGGTGGCGTCGGTGCCGGCTCGGAACGCGCCACGCACGGCGCAGGCGGTGGGCTCCACCATCACCGCTGCCTCGTCGCTGAGGGCGTCGGGCACCCGGTGCAGCTGGCTGTCGTGGGCCACGAGGGCGGTGGACCAGCCTCCGCCGGTGGCGGCGCAGTAGCCGGTCTGCAGGCCGGGATCGAGGTGGCCGAAGGCGATGTTGGCGCAGCGCCCCACCTGGCCCGAGGTGCACGCATCGCACGGCGGCTCGATGCCGCGAGCGGCGCAGCCGAGCACGGGTTGGAGCACCACACGCGTGCCGTCGTCGAGGTCGCCCACGACCTCGTGGCCCGGAACGAAGGGGAAGCTGACGATGGGCTCGAACCAGCGGCTCGAGGTGGCGTCGATGGTGGCGAGGTCGGAGCCGCAGATGCCGGCGAGACGGGGCCTCACGCGCTGCCAGCCGGGGCCGGGGAGGTCGGGAAGGTCGACATCGCGGAGGCGCAGGGGTCCGACCGTGGCGCCCCGGCCATGGGCCAGCGACCCGGCGAGACGGGCGGCGGCGAAGCGCGGGACCGAGCGCTCGAAGCGCAGTGCCTTCATCGTCGTGCCCCGGCGGGGCGGCGGAACGACGTGCGGCGGGTCATCGGGCCGATGGGGAGCAGGGGTCGGGGGGCGCCCGGGGCCTTGGTCCAGTCCTCGACCAGCCAGCCCCGCTTGCGGGCGATGGCCGACAGGCGGGTCTCGGGGTTGACCGCCACCGGGAAGCCGACGGCTTCGAGCATCGGCAGGTCGCTGGCCGAGTCGGCGTAGGCGACCGACTGCTCGAGCTCGAGTCCCTCGGCCTCGGCGTAGTCGGCCATGGCCTGGGCGCGCGCCTCGCCGGTGGGGGGCGCCGAGGTGAGCTCGCCGGTGTAGCGCCCGTCGACCACGCCCATGCGGGCGCACACGATGTCGTCGAAGAGGGGGGCGAGGTTGCGCTCCACCACGATGTCGAGCGCACCGGTGATGAGCACCGTGCGGTGGCCGAGCGCCCGGTGCTCCCGGACACGCCGGAAGCCGGCGGGGAACGACTTGGTGAGGATCAGGCGGCTGAACAGCTCGGCGGCGTCCTCGTCGAGCTGGCGGACCGGCGCGCCCTCGTAGCGCCGGTAGAAGTGGCGAAGGAAGTCGCCCCGGTCCTTGCGGTCGAGGGCGAGCAGCCCCGGTGCCTCGCGGAGCGTCTTGAGCACGAAGCGGAGGCGGTCGTCGGGCCCCAGCCGCCTGGTCGCCAGCCAGGAGTACGACTCGACCACGTTCGAGGCGATCAGGGTGTTCTCGAGGTCGAAGGCGGCGAGGTGGCGCTCGGGTGCCAGCACCTGGCGGCGCAGGCGGGAGCTGCGGCTCTCGCGGTTGGTGGCGCCGGGCGTGGTCTTGACCCGTGCGTGGGCCACCACCGACGGGAGGTGGATCGACGTGACGTAGTGGTCCCAGTCGACAACTCCGGGGTCGAAGCAGAACGTGGCACGGTCGTCGTCGTCGAGCGAGCGGAAGCGCTCGAGGAGGCGGTCGACGGAGAACTCGGCCTCGGTCTCGGCGTAGGCGCCGTAGAGCTCGACGTAGGTGAGGGCACGGTCGACGTCGGCCCGCTTGTCGTCGAGGGTGGCCGACCACCGGGCCTGGGTGCCCCGCAGCGGGAGGGTGGCGAGGGCCTTCTCGGCGCGGTCCATGATCGACGAGGCCCGCTCCAGCTGCTTCTGCACGCGACCGCGGCCGGGGAAGGTCCACTCCGGCACGAGGATCGGCTGGCCCTTGGCGTCGTAGAGGGGGTGCTCCGAGAACCAGCCCTGCACCAGGTCGACGAGGTGGCGGTAGCCGAGCGGGTTGGCGGAGCCGGATGCCACCTGCACCACGGCGGGCTGCTCCTCGGGGCCCCGGGCGGCAGCGTCGATGACCGCGGCGACGACCAGGTCGACGGGGATGACGTCGACCACGCCCTCGGGGATCCCGGGGAACTCCTTCAGCAGGCCCTGGGCGTAGCTGATGATGACCGGTTCGGCCATGCGGAAGCCTCGGATCCAGCCCGGGCTGGGTTCGGCGAGGGCCGACTCGATGATCGAGGGACGCACGATGGTGACCGGCACCGCACCGCGCGTCTCGAGCAGGGCCTGCTCGCCGAGCGCCTTGGTGTAGGCGTAGGCGTCGGGCCAGCCGAGGGACCGGGCACGTGCCCTGCCCGCCTCGACCAGCTCGCTGGCCACCCAGGCGTCGCGCCGCTTCTCGCCCTTGGAGGCCAGGAGCGGCGTGCCGGCGGCACCGAGCTCGCCACGAGCCTCCTTGCGGAAGCGGGCGAGCATCGCTGGGGTGCGACTGGCTGCCTCCACGTCGGCTCGGGTGCGGCGGGCAGCCGCCACCTCGGCCCGCCAGTCGACGTCGGGGGTGAACGGCTGGTCGAGCAGCGGCAGCTCGGGCGCCCGCCCCCGACGGTTCCCGGCCACGTAGCAGGTCGAGACGGCGACGAGGTGGGCGGTGGACCCGATCTCGTTGAGGGTGGTGGCGATGCGGGAGGGTCCGAGGAGGTTGACCTCCACGGCGCGGTCGAGGGGCGAGTCGAAGGCGACGGTGGCGGCGGAGTGGATGACCGTGTCGCACGTGGCGAGCAGCTCTCTTCCGGCGTCGTCGAGCCCGAGCCCGTCGCTGCTCACGTCGCCGGCCACCACTTGCACCCGGCGAGCCACCTCGTCGTCGAAGCCTTCGCCCAGCTCGGCGCGGAGGCGGTCGAAGGCATCGTTGCGGATGAGCTCGCGGGCGAGGCGCTGCTCGACGGTTCGCTGTCGGCCCGGGCGGATCAGGAGCACCAGCTCGCAGCCCGGCACGGAGCGCAGCAGCCGCTCCACCAGCGCGGTGCCGAGGAAGCCGGTCGAGCCGGTGACGAAGAGGCGCTTGCCGGCCAGCGCGTCGGCGATCACGGCCCCCTGTCTAGTGGAGGTGCCGAGGACGGCGGG
This sequence comes from Acidimicrobiales bacterium, assembly GCA_035512495.1. Lineage (NCBI taxonomy): Bacteria > Bacillati > Actinomycetota > Acidimicrobiia > Acidimicrobiales > Acidimicrobiales bacterium. Next base: position 43,059 of record DATKDW010000083.1, on the reverse strand, counting down.
CATCTGCGCCCTCCTGGCCCCTGGCGCCGCGCCTGCTCGCGGTCCCCCGGGGGCTGGTGCCGCGGTGTCAGTCGCGCGGGCGGCCGACCTTGGCGGCGCGGTGGGCGCGGCGCTCGAGGGCAAGGGCGACGAGGCGGTCGATGAGCAGGTCGTAGGGCAGCCCGGAGGCGGCCCACAGCCGGGGGTACATCGAGTGCGGGGTGAAGCCGGGGATGGTGTTGACCTCGTTGACGAGCAGCCCCCGGCCGGCCTCCTCGTAGAAGAGGTCCACCCGCGCGAACCCATCCGCCCGCAGGGCGGCGAAGGTGGTCAGGGCCAGCCGCTGCACCTCGGCGGTGACGTCGTCGGGGAGGTCGGCGGGCACGGCGAGGTCGGCCCCGTCACCCGAGTACTTGTCGTCGTAGTCGTAGAACTCGGCCGACGGCAGGATCTCGCCGGGGACCGAGGCGATGGGGTCGGCCCCCCCGAGCACGGCGCACTCGATCTCCCGGCCGACGATCGCCTCCTCGATGACCACCCACTCGTCGAAGCGCAGGGCCTCCTCGACCGCGGCGGCGAGCCCGTAGGGGTCGGCGACCTTCGAGATGCCGACCGACGAGCCGAGGTTGGCCGGCTTCACGAACACCGGCCACCCGAGCTCGGCGGTGACCCGGTCGACGAGGTCGGCCTCGATGCCCGTGTCGCGACGGGCGATCCAGCGGGGTTGGGCCACGCCGTGGTGGGCCAGCACCTCCTTGGCCTTGGCCTTGTCCATGCACAGCGCCGAGCCCAGCACGCCCGAGCCCACGTAGGGGACCCCGGCGAGCTCGAGCATCCCCTGGATGGTGCCGTCCTCGCCGAGGGGACCGTGGAGGAGGGGCAGGACCACGGTGGGGACGTCGTTGCCGCCACCGGGGCCGCGCCGAGCGGCCACCGTGGGGAGGGGGTCGAGCTCGGGGCCGGCGGCGGTGAGGGCAGACGGGAGGCCCGATGCACCAGCGGCGAGGGCGGCGATGGCGTCCTCGGCCAGGACCCATCGCCCGTCGGGGGTGATGCCCACCGGCTGGAGGTCGTAGCGGTCGGGGTCGGCGGCGGCCAGCACCGAGGCGGCCGAGGTGCACGAGACCTCGTGCTCGGCCGACTGGCCCCCGAAGAGCACCACGAGGCGAACCCGCTCGGGGAGGTCGGCGGTGCTCGGTGCGGGGGCGTCGTGTCCGGTCACGGCTCCTCGATCGCGGAGGGGGCGGGGTTGTGGCACGGTACCGCCCATGACGGCGACACCCCGGCGACCGACGTGCGCTTCCTGACCACAGAGGTGGCGGCCGCGACCGGGGGCCGGGTGGTCGGGCCCGACGTGGCGATCGACGGTGCGGTCATCGATTCGCGCCTGGTCGTGGGCGGCGAGCTGTTCGTGCCGCTGGTGGCCGAGCGCGACGGCCACGACTTCATCAGCGGGGCGCTCGAGTCCGGCGCCGCCGCCTACCTCACCTCGCGACCTCCCGTCGGCGGCACCGCCGTGGTGGTCGACGACACCACCGCCGCCCTCACGGCGCTCGGCCGCGCCGCGCGCGACCGCCTGCCCGAGCGCGTGGTCGGCATCACCGGGTCGGTGGGCAAGACGTCGGTGAAGGACCTGATGGCCGCGGCCATCGGCTCGACCCTCACCGTGGTGGCCAGCGAGCGGTCCTTCAACAACGAGCTCGGCGTCCCCCTCACCCTCCTCGCCGCCCCGGAGGGGTGCGACGCGGCAGTGGTGGAGATGGGCGCGCGCGGGGCGGGCCACATCCGGCTCCTCTGCGACATCGCCCGGCCGACGGTGGGGGTGGTCACCGCGGTGGGCCTGGTCCACACCGAGACCTTCGGGTCGCTGGAGGCGGTGGCCCGGGCCAAGAGCGAGCTGGTGGCCGACCTGCCGGCGACCGCCACAGCTGTGCTCAACGCCGACGACGAGCGGGTCGCCGCCATGGCGTCGGTCACCCCGGCCACGGTGGTCCGCTACGGCCTCGCCCACCCCGGGTCGCTGGCCGACGTCGTGGCCGAGGCGATCGTGGTCGACGACGAGCTGCGGCCATCGTTCCGCCTCCGCAGCCCGTGGGGTGACGCAGAGGTGCGCCTAGCGGTCCGGGGCCACCACCAGGTGGCCAACGCACTCGCCGCGGTCGCGGGCGCGGTGGCCTGCGGCGTCGTCGTCGACGACGCCGTCGCCGGGCTGGCCGACGCCGCTCTCTCGCCGTGGCGGATGGAGCTGGTCCGCACGCCCGTCGGCGCGCTGGTGGTCAACGACTCGTACAACGCCAACCCGGTCTCGGTGGCGGCGGCGCTGCGCTCGCTCGCCGCCCTCCCGGCCCGACGGCGGGTGGCGGTGCTCGGCACCATGGCCGAGCTCGGCGACGTGGCCGAGCGCGAACACCGGGCCGTGGCTGAGCTGGCCGCGGAGCTCGGGATCGAGGTGCTGGCGGTGGGCGAGCCCGCCTACGGGGTGCTCGACGTGGCCGACATCGAGGGAGCGGTGGCCCACCTCGGGACGCTGACCGAGGGGGACGCCGTGCTCGTCAAAGGCAGCCGGGTCGCCGGCCTGGAGGTCCTCGCCGAGCGCTTGGTGGAGGGTTACTAGAGGCCGGCGGCGAGGGCCTGGGACGCGGGCTGCTCGGCGGCGCTGCGGAGATCGGCGTACCAGGCCAGCCCCACGGCGGCCACGGCGCCGTAGAGCACCACTGCCGTGACCGAGGTGAGCTCGATGAGCGGACCGGCGATGAGGAGGCCGATGGGCACGGTGCCGCCGAAGGCCATGATCCACAGCGCCATGACCCGACCCCGCACGCTGTCCGGGATGTGCTCCTGGAGGATGGTCGACAGCGACACCACCGTGCTCATGTAGCAGAACCCCACCACCGCCACGACGGGGTAGGCGGGCCACGGCGAGCGCAACAGGGCGAAGGTGGTGAGGGCGACGGCGAACGCCAGGAGGCCGCCGCGCACAGTGCGCATGCGGTCGAAGCGGGAGAGGAAGGTGCCGACCGAGATTGCGCCCATCACGCCGCCGAGGCCGAAGCAGGAGTACAGGAGGCCGTAGGCGGTGCTCTCGACGTCCATGCCGAGGTTGCGTGCCGCCAGGGTGGGCAGCTGACCGATGAAGGGCAGGCAGAGCAGCGAGAACACCGACATGGTGATCAGGCACCGGCGCACCAGCGGGCCCCGACGCGCGATGGTGAGCCCCGCCACCAGCCGCCGCCAGCCCTTGGCGCCGGTGGGGTCCGGCTCGGTGGCCGGGAGGCGGATGACCAGCAGGGCGGCGATGACGAAGGCGTAGGTGGCGGCGTTGACGAAGAAGACGCCGGCGGCGCCGATCAGTGGCAAGGCGAGGCCACCGAGGGCGGGCCCGATGACCCGGGAGGCGTTCATCTGGGTGGAGTTGAGGGCGATGGCGCCGGCCATGTCGCGCCGACCCACGAGGAGGGGCAGGACGGCGGTGTAGGCGGGGGCGTTGATGGCGTTGCCGATGCCGATCGCCGCCACGACGGCGAGCAGGGCGACTTGAGGTGGGTCGCCGGCGAGGACGAGCACGGCGAGGACCACCGAGGCTGCCGCCTGCTCCACCTGTGCGATCAGCAGCAGGCGGCGGCGGTCGACGAGGTCGGCGAGCGCTCCGCCGACGATCGAGAGCAGCAGCATGGGACCCAGCTGGGCGACGTAGATCAGGCTCACGAACAGCGCCGAGCCGGTGAGCTCGTAGGCGTAGGCGCCGAGGATGACGTTCTGCATCCACTTGCCGATGTTGGAGGCGAACGACCCGCTCCAGACGATGCGGAACTCACGGTGCGCCAGTGCCGCGCGCGCTGTGCCAGGGGCGAAGGGGGAGTCGCCGGAGGTGGGGACCTCCTCGTGCTCCTCAGTGATGATGGGTTGCCGCCGTCGCAACGCTCGCACCGGTCGCACGATAGAGGTTGCAGAGGCCAACCAAACCTCTCCGCGCCCGGCGGTACCGTGGGCTGGTGCCCGCACCGCGCGTCGCCCTCGCCCCCGCCGGCGTCCCTCCCTGGGTCGCCGAGGCCATCGTCGCCGGGGGTGGCGAGCTCGTTGCTCCCGCCGAGGCCGAGGCCCTGGTGTGGTTCGGTCCCCCGGACCCCGACGGCCTCGAGCCGGTGCTGGCCGAGGCCACCGGCGCGTCGTGGGTGCAGCTGCCCTGGGCCGGCATCGAGCCGTACGTCGGGCTGCTCACGCCCGACCGCACATGGACGTGCGGCAAGGGCGTCTACGCCGAGCCGGTGGCCGAGCACGCCCTGGCCCTCGGCCTCGCCGGCCTACGTGGCCTGCCGCAGCGAGCCCGCGCCACGTCGTGGGGTCGCCAGGGTGGCCGGACGCTGATCGACGGACGGGTCACCGTGGTGGGCGGCGGTGGGATCACCGAAGCCCTCCTGGCGCTCCTCGCCCCGTTCCGCTGCGAGGTCACGGTGGTGCGCCGCCACCCCGACTCGGTGCCCGGGGCGGCCCGCGTGCTGGGGTCCGAGCACCTCGACGACGCGTTGCCCGGCGCCGACCTGGTGGTCCTGGCGCTGGCCCTGACCCCCGAGACGGCCGGGCTGGTGGGCGCCGCCCAGCTCGACCAGATGGAGGGGCACGCCTGGCTGGTCAACGTTGCCCGGGGCGCTCACGTCGTCACCGACGACCTGGCGGTCGCCCTGAGAGAGGGGCGCATCGGCGGTGCCGGCATCGACGTCACCGACCCGGAGCCGCTGCCCGAGGGTCACCCCCTCTGGGATGAGCCCCGCTGCATCATCACGCCCCACACCGCCAACACCCTCGCGATGGCGCGACCTCACGTCGAGGCCCGCATCACCGAGAACGTCCGGCGGTTCGGGGCAGGGGAGGACCTGGTCGGCCTCGTCGACCTCGACCTCGGGTACTGAGCACCCGCGGCGCCCGTAGCCTCGGCATCGTGGCCACGCACTACCAGACCCTCGGCGTCGGCCGAGGGGCCACCGCCGGCGAGGTGCGCCAGGCGTACCTGCACCGGGCTCGCGCGCTGCACCCCGACCGTGCCGCGGCGCAGGGCGAGACGGCGACCCCGCGGGCGATGCAAGACGTCAACGAGGCGTGGCGCGTCCTGGGCGACCCGGTCCGGCGGGCCGCCTACGACCGCTCGCTCGACGTGGCCGCCGCGCCCATGGGCGGGCCCCGGGACGCCGATGACGTCGATCGCCCCTACGTCGGCCGGCAGGCCGTCCCGGGCGACGTCGGGCTGTCGTTCGTCCGGGGGCTGCCGTGGATCGTCGCCCTCCTCGTGCTCGGGATCATCTTCGTGTTCACCGCGTTTGCCGGGGGCTCGGGCGACGGTGACGAGCGGGTGCGGCCGTCCGACCTCGTCGGTGGATGCGTCCAGGTGCAGCGAGGTGCCGACGTGGTCGCCGTGCCGTGCACCGAGCCCAACGAGGGGAGGGTCGACCTGGTGGTGCACCGCTCCTCGCGCTGCCCGAGCGACTCGTCGGCCACCCCGATGGCCGCCGACGGCGTGTGGCTCTGCCTGCGCGACGCCAACGCCCCCTGAGCGGCGGCGGAGTAGGTGCGTCCTGTCAGGACGTGGCGGGTCGCTCCCGGATGGCCCGCTTGAGCTCGGCGAAGCCGGGCCATCCGGCGATCTTGGTCACCGCATCCCACAGCTCGACGGCCTTGTCCCCTCGGGGGATGCGGGAGATGACCGGCCCGAAGAACGAGGGCCCGTCGGGCGGCTCGAAGGTGATCACCGGGGTGCCGACCTCCTTGCCGGCCCGCTCGAGGGCGGTTGTGGTGTCGGCACGGACGTCGTCGTCCCACGAGTCGTCCTCGGCGGCGGAGGCGATGGCCGGGTCGAGGCCGAGGCGCTCGAGCATGGGCCCCACCTCGCCCAGGAGGCCGGCCACACCCTCCGGCGTGCGGATGTCGAGGCCCTCCCGCTCGACGTGGAGGCGGGTCCCGAGGGCGGTGTAGAGCGGACCGAGGTGCTCGCGGCCGTGCTCGGCGCGCACGCGCGCCGCCACCCGCAGGAGGCTGAGGCCGGCGCCGTGGGCCTCCGGGTACCCGCGGGGGAACTTCGAGCCGTAGTCGCGGTCCTCGTTGACGATGCGAAGGGAGATGAATCGCCAGTCGACGTGGAGCTCGGTCTGGCTCGCCACCTCCTCGATCCACCGCGAGGTGATCCATGCCCAGGGGCACACCGGGTCCCAGAAGAAGTCGACGTCAGCCATGTCTTGCCCAACGCGCTCGGCCGCCCGATGATTCCCCGCCGTGGCTCACCCGGTGGCGGTGAGGCGGAGGCGCACGCCGAGGTTGTCCTCGGGCGCGACCTCCCACGAGTCCTCGCCGAGCGCCCGGGCGCCGGTGACGGCCCCCGGGTCGTCGAGCTCGAACGCGAGGTGGTGCACCCGGCCGGGACGCCCGCCCAGCCACCGCCGGAGCTCGTCGACGGGCTCCAGCAGTCGGACCCTGCCAGGGCCGGGCCAGGCCAGCTCGACCCACCGGCCGTCGGGTCCGTGACCCTCCTCGGTGCGCTCGCCGCCGAGGAGGTCGGCGAAGAGCACCAGCCCGTCGTCGAGGTCCGCCACGGCGTGGGTCACGTGGGCCAGCGCGGCGGGGCCTCGCGCCGCCTCGGGGAGGTCGGGCGGCGGGGGGCTGCTCCAGCTGCCCATCGACTGGGCGAGCTGGACCACGACGCCCCGCGCCGCCTTGGGGTGGAGGAAGGCCTCCTTCCAGTCGGCGTCGCGGAGGTCGACGCCGACGGGTTGGATGCCGGCTCCTTCGGCGGCGGCCAGCGCGGCGCTGATGTCGGCCACCTTGAACGTGAGGTGGTGCACGCCCGGGCCGCTGGCGTCGAGGAAGCGTCGGAGGAAGTCGTTGCGGTCGACCGACGCCGGCTGGAGGGCCTCGAGCTTCATGCCGTTGGCGTAGCTCACCTGGGCGGCGGCGAAGCCGATGCTGTCGCCGCCCGAGAGCCAGCGGCCGCCGAGGTCGCCGACGTAGCGGGGCCAGGCGTCGACGTGGCGCTCGACGGCGACGGCGACGTGGTCGAGGTCGATGCTCGTGATCACCGGTCGATCATCGCCGCCACCCGCCACGGGGCGAAATTCGCGCCTCGGCCCGCCCGGTCCCAGGCGGGGAGGCGTACGATCGGCACCGTGGCCGACAGGGCGCGCGTGGAGCGGTGCGGCGGCGCACCCCCGACGCGGGGGGAGCGCCGATGACCACCCCGGACGCGCCGTGGACCCTCGGCGGCGAGGCGCTCGTCGCCCTGGCCCGGCGACCGAGCTCGTCTCCCGCGCTGCCGATGGGCCTGCACCGCCTGCCGGGCCCGCTGCTCATCGTCGGGGCCTGCTACGAGTCCTCCCCGGTGGGGCCGTACCTCGAGCTGGCCGTGGGCGAGCCGGCCCGCCTGGGCCTGCGGCCCGGCTGGTGCTTCACCACCATGGTGGTCGACTCGCCCGAGTCCCGGCGGGCCGGACGCATCAGCTGGGGGCTGCCGAAGGAGGTCGGCCGGCTCACCTGGCGTCGCGACGGTGACGAGCGCGAGCTGCGCTGGGCCGAGCGCGACATCGTCGTCCGTGGCCAGCCCCATGGCGTCCCACTGCCGGGGCTGTTCCCCCTGCGGGCCCTGCAGCGCCGGGCAGACGGCCCCGTCGTGGCACCGGGGCGGCTCCGTGGGCGCGCCCACGTGGCGTCGGTCCGCTTGGTGGCGCCGGCCGCCGACCCACTTGCCGGGATCGCCGGAGTGCACCCGGGCGCGCACCTCACGAGCATGCGCCTGGTCCTGCGGCCGGCGCGCCACCCCGTGGGGCTCACCTCGACCCTGCGCGCCCCCCTGCGGGCCCCGGAGCCGGCGCTCAGCAGCTGCCGCTGAGCTCCTGGCGGGTGGTGCGCCAGTGCTCGACCGTCTCCTCGACGTCGAGGGTCATGAGGGTGGAGGGCGGTCCGCTGGAGGCGAGGCGGTTGACGCCCCGGATCCGCGTGTTGATGGCCTCGACGACCTCCCGGACCCGGCCTTCGTCGTCCAGCCCGGCGATCAGCGCCCGTGCCTCCTCGAGCTCCCGGCGGACGGCGATCGTCGGCGGGGTCACGGTCACCTGCTCACGTTGGAGCAGCTGCTTGACCCACCACATCTCGTCACGAGGGCGGTCGAGGTCGGGGAGGGGCTTGCCCGTCCCGGGGAGGTCGTCGAAGTCGCCCCGCTCGCGGCCCTCCCGGACGATGCGGTCGACCCACCCCTCCCACCGGACCCCCGGCGGCTTGCGCTCGGTCACGTGGTACCTCCATCGCTCGTGAATCTGTTCACGAGCCGGTAGGTCGATCGTCGCGCCGATGTCGCAGATGGTCAACCACTCCGCACGACCACCCGAACGGGCCATGGTCGGCACGCAGCGCTGTTGCTTACCTGGAGGTGTGCTTGTCCTCATCTGCGACGACGAGGCGCCCATCCGCACCCTGTTCCGGATGGCCTTCGAGGACGAGGGCGCCGAGGTGGTCGAGGCCGTCGATGGCAACGACTGCATCGCCTGCGTCGAGCGCCACACGCCCGACGTCGTCATCCTCGACCTCTTCATGCCCGAGCGCGACGGCATGGCGACCCTGCCCGAGCTCCGACGTCGCTGCCCGCATGCCGTGGTGCTCGTGGTGAGCGGGCAGGCGCCGGTCGACGTGTTCGAGCAGACCCGGCGGCGAGGCGCCACTGCCTGCTTCGACAAGGTCAGCTTCCTTCCCCGGATCCCCGAATTGGTCGCCCGGTACGGGAGCCCCGTCTGAGCGAGGGAGCCGCCGCGCCATCCGACCTGCTCCGCTGGGCGGAGCAAGGTGGCCGATCGGGCCGTACCGTGGAGCCATGACCTCCGTGCAGCCCCGTTGGCGGGGCATCAACCACCTGGCGCTGGTGACGACCGACATGGATGCCACGGTCCGCTTCTGGCACGGCGTGCTGGGAGCCAGGCTCGTGACCACCATCGGCGCTGCCAGCTTCCGGCACTACTTCTTCGACTTCGGCCCCGAGCAGACCGTGGCCTTCTTCGAGTACCGCAACGCCAAGATCGAGCCGTTCTCGAAGCCCGCCGGGGTCCCCGACCCGAGAGCGGCGCAGTTCGACCACCTGGCGTTCAACCTCGCCGACGAGCACGCCCTCGAGGAGCTCGCCGCCCGCCTCAAGGCCCACGGGTGCGCCGTCACCGATGTCGTCGACCACGTCTTCGTGCGCTCCATCTACTTCACCGACCCGAACGGCATCGCCCTCGAGGCCTCGTGGTGGGTCATCGACCCGACCGGCCGCGACGCCGACTATGGCGACCGCCGTCTCTTCTCCGACCCCGACCCGGTGCCGGCGGTGCGCGAGCTGATCGAGACCGGCGCCCTCGCCTCCACGCCCGCCACCGCCCTGGCGGGCGAAGACGGCGGCGCGAGCGTCGACCCGGCGTAGACCGAGCCACCTGCGAGGCGCCAATGCGCCCCTGCCGGTCAGGCCGAGACGTCGGCCTCGACGATGGTCGTCACCGTCTTGCGATTGAGCCCGGACACCTCGGCGAGCTGACGCAGAGATGCCCCGGCTCGATGAGCGACCCGGATCATGTCATCGCGGATGGCGGCTTCGCGTGCGGCTCGCTCGGCGCTGAGACCGACCACCGCAAGCGCGGCGCCAACCTCTCCTTCCTCCCCGGAGCGGTACTTGTCGATCGCGGTGTTCGCCGCGGTCACCTGGGCCTCGCTGTAGGTCATTGTTCCTCCCGGAGCGATGCAGCCAACTTGTTCCGGATGCCCATCAGCATCGGAACCCTTGCCGACATCTCGCGTCGAGCCTCAGCGTCGTTCAGGTGTGCCAACACCATCCCGAGCAGCTCCAGCGCCTCGACCCGTTCGAGTTCGACGTTCGCCATCGGCCCGATCCTAGCCACCAATGGCCCGAAATGGGCCACCCCGCTCCTGCTGCCGGCTAGCCCGTCGTCCCACAGGCCCGCGACCAAACGCCCGTCCCCAGGTTCTCGTGGCGATTCCTTGCGTTTCACGACCGCCGCGGGCCAGGGAGTGGAAGGAACCGCCATGAGAGTGGGGCGTCCTCGGTCGGTCCGTACTCGCAGAACCCGACGACATCGTGTTCGTCGGCGACCACCAAGACGCCTCCACCAGCGGCGACACGCTTCTCGGTGTAGCTGACCCAGTCCTGTTCCGCGCCTTCACGACTCGCTCCTCCGCCAGCACTTCGGGCACCTGACCGACGTTGGTGGCCCTCCACGTCGCGGCATGCACCAACGACAACGATGCCGCATCTCCCGGCGTGGACGGTCGAAGCTCCATGGCCTGTCCATCCCTCAGCATCCGGCGACGGCCCCATCCTCGCAGGTCATCTCAAGGCGCCGACGTACGATCACCGGGTGAACCTGCCGGACGATCAGACCGAGCTCTCGCTCGAGCGAAGCGCCGGGCTCTCACCCACGTGGGTGGCCGTTGCCCTTCTCGCGGTCCTGGCAGTGCTCGCCGTCGTCGGCGTTGTTCGACTCGGTCAGCTAATCGACCGGACGGATTCCCTCATCGTGGAACAGCAGCGGGCCACCTGCTACGAGCGGCTGCAGTGGCTGGGTGATCCCTTTGACGACCATCCCGAGGGGGATGACCTTAGGGGCGCGACCTCCCGTCACTGCGAGGGCGATGCCCCGCTCATCGGCTTCGAGGACGACTGACCGAGCGGTGCGCAGCTCGTTCCTACCTGGGGTGTGCAGCACAACTGCGTGCTCTTGCGGTTCGCGTGCGGCGGTCGGGTGCAGTTCGTGATGACGATCAACGGCGAAGCGGTCGGGGTCGGGCGCGCCGAGCGGGTGGTTCCCCGCTGGCTGCGCCGGCTGGTGACGCGGCGTGACGGTCGCTGCCGCTGCTGCGGCGGGCCCATCCACCAGATCCACCACCTCTGGCACTGGTCACGAGGCGGACCGACGGACCTCGACAACTTGGTGGCGTTGTGCTGGACCTGCCACAACAACATCCACAACCACGGGTGGCGCATCAGCGGCGACCCCAACGCCACCCTGACGTTCTTCAACCAGTGGGGGACCGCGGTGACCACCACCGTCCAACCCCTACGCCGAAGCGTCGCCAAGCGCATGGCGAAGTACGACCCCCTCGCCGAACGACGCTTCGCACCCACACCGCAGCCTTCGCCGGACGGTGCGCGGACCCGATCATCGCCGCCGACCACCACCGGCGGTGAGCTGCCTGCACGGGCCGGGCCCGGTCCGGGCACCGCGCCCAGCCGCTGCTGACTGCCCTCAGGTAGGCAGCGCGGCGAGCTTCTCGAAGTCGTCGATGCGGGTCCGGATGACGTCGAGGCTGGCGTCCCAGAAGGCACGGTCGCGCACGTCGATGTCGAACCGGGCGGCGAGGTCGGCGGCTCCGGCGAGGCCGACGGACGAGAGCAGGTCGTCGTAGCCGGCCCGGAACCGCTCCGGGTCGGCCTGGTAGCGGGCGTAGAGGCCGAGACCGAACAGCAGCCCGAACGTGTACGGCCAGTTGTAGAAGGCGCTGGAGTAGTAGTGCGGCTTGGCCGCCCACATCCACGGGTGGCGGTGCTCGTCGTGGAGGCCGTCGCCGTAGGTGGCCTCCTGGGCCTCGGCCATGAGGGCGCACGCCTCGTCGGCCGACACCGTCCGCTTGGCGCGTGCCTCGCCGAAGGCGCGCTCGAACAGGAAGCGGCTGTGGATGTCGACGACGATCTGGCACGAGGCCTGGAGGTCGCCCTCGATCAGGCCGAGGCGCTCGTCGCCGGTCGCGGCGGCGAGGCCGTCCTGCATGAGGATGGTCTCGCAGAAGATGCTGGCCGTCTCGGCAAGGGCCATGGGGAGCTGGCGTTGCATCGGCGTCCGGTCTGCGAGCGTCACGTTGTGGTAGGCGTGGCCGAGCTCGTGGGCGAGGGTCGAGACGTCGCGCGCCGAGCCGTCGAAGTTCATGAGCACGAGCGACCGGTCGCCGTCGAAGCCCATGCAGAAGGCACCGTCGCGCTTGCCGTCGCGGGGTTCGGCGTCGATCCACCGCTCGTCGACGGCCCGGCGGGCGAGGCGCTCGAGCTGCGGTGAGTAGGAGCCGAACGAGGAGGTGACCGCGGCGGTGGCCTCCGACCACGTCTGCGACGGCTCGCCGCCGACCGGCGCGAACAGGTCCCACCACGGCAGACCACCCTCGTGGCCGAGGATCCCGGCCTTGGTACGCAGGTAGCGGCGGAAGTCGGGGAAGGCATCGACGCAGGCGCCTTGCATGGCCTCCAGGGTCTGGCGGTCGACCCCGTTGGAGAGCAGGGCGGGCTCGAGGTCGTCGGCGAACCCTCGCCTGCGGTTCAGGGTCGACGCCTCCCCCTTGATGGCGTTGAGGGCGGCGATGACGGGCACCGAGCTGGCCCGCCAGGCTCCCAGCTCGGCGTCGAAGGCCTCCCGTCGCCGCTCGGTGTCGGCGTCGTATGCGAGGCCGCGCACCTGGCTCATCGGCAGCTCCTCGCCGGCTACGGCGGCGGTGAGCTGGGAGGTGAAGGTGGTGTAGAGCCGCTGCCACGCGCTGGAGCCGGTGAGGGAGAGGTCGGCCTGGAGGGCTTCCTCGGGCTCGGTCATCTGGTGGGTGGAGCGCACCGTCGCCCGCTCGAGGGGGTAGGCGTGGTCGGCGGCGAGCTGGGAGCGCTTCGTGAGCTCCTCGTCGCCGAGTACGGCGACCCATGCGTCGAAGCGGCTCCGCAGCTTGGACAGCTCCGCCAGCTCGGCCTGCAACGACGACAGCTCTCCCTGGGCGAGGTCGTGGCGCGCGTCGGTGGTGACGAACGACGAGATGAAGGCGTACAGGACGCGCACCCGCTCGAGCACGTCGTTGGTCGCGTCCAGCACGGACTCGAAGGCCTCCACGGTCACCTCGTCGACGGGGCGGGTCTCACCACCCCGCACGTCGTGCTCGTCGTAGAGGCCTGACAGCCGGGTCAGCTCGGCGCCGAGCTCCTCACGGGCGGCGGCGAACTGGCGCGAGCCGAGATCGGGGAAGACGTCGCTCACGTCCCAGCGGGGCGGCAGGTCGATGCTCATGCCCTGATCCTACGAGGGCGGCACGACGCCGGCGGGAGCCCCGGGCGAGTCCTTCCCGTGGCATGGCGCCCGGTACCCCCTCCTACCCGCAAGACTGCGGCGGTGCACGTGGTCATCGTCGGAGCCGGTGAGGTTGGGTGGTACCTGGCGGAGCGTCTGGGCACCGAGCACGACGTGGTCGTGATCGAGCAGGACGAGTCCACGGCGAGCGCCATCGGTGAGGACCTCGACATCCAGGTCATCGTGGGGAACGGGTGCCACCCCTCGGTGCTGGCCGAGGCGGGCATCGAGCGCGCCTCGCTGCTGGCGGGGGTGACCCAGAGCGACGAGGTCAACCTCATCGCCTCGCTCCTCGCCAAGGGCGCGGGCGTCCCGAAGACGGTCGTGCGGGTCCAGACCGAGGAGCTGCGGGGTCCGGCGGGGCGGGAGCTGCTGTTGGCTGTCGGGGCCGACGTGGTGATCGACCCCGACGCCGACACGGCCGAGGAGATCCTCGAGCTCGCCCACCTGTCCGGCGCCGACGAGGTCTACCCCATGGTCGGTGGGGAGCTGGTGGTCATCGGTGCGGTCATCCGGTCGGGCTCGGCGGTGGCCGGCCGTCGGCTGAGCGAGGTCGGGGCGGAGTTCGAGCCGCACTGGCAGTTCCTCTTCGGGGCGGTGACCCGAGGTGGTGAGACCATCATCCCCCGGGGCGACGAGGTGCTCGAGGTCGGTGACCACGTGCGGGTGCTGACCACCAAGGTCGCTCGCCGCGAGACCCTGCAGCTGATCGGCGCCGTCAGCCGGCGGGTGCGTCGCTTGATGATCCTCGGCGGGGGCGCGGTGGGGTCGATGGTCGCCACGGCCATGTCGGCCGAGGGTGCCGAGGTGGTGATCATCGAGCGCGACCTCGTCCGGGCACAGCACCTCGCAGCCGCGTCGCCGAAGGTGCGGGTCATCCACGGCGACATCACCGACGTGGCGCTGCTGTCCGAGGAGTCGATCGCGACGATGGACGTGGTGGTCGCGACCTCTGGCGAGGACACCGCCAACGTGCTCGCCTGCGCCTACGCCGCCGCGGAGGGGTCCGGCTTCACCGTCGCGGTGATGCACCGGCTGGCGCTGCTGCCCCTTGTGGGCAAGTTCGGGATCGACGCGACCCTCAGCCCCCGGACGGCGTCGGCGAACGCGGTTCTGCGCGAGATGCGCGGCGGTGGCGGCTCGGTGGCCACGTTCCTGGAGAGCGACGTGGAGGTCAACGAGTTCACCGTCGCTCCGGGGAGCCCCGCCGACGGCGCCGTCGTGGCGGATCTCCACGTATCGCGCTCGGTCCTCCTGGGTGCCGCGGTGCACGCTGACGGCACGGTGGAGATCGTGCGCGGTCCGACGAGGCTGGTCGCCGGTGACAAGGTCGTGGTGTTCGCCCGCGCCAGCGACCTGCACAAGGCCAGTCAGCACCTCACCGCATGATCCTGGAGGGCGCCAGGGGCTGGTTGGTGCCATCCCAGCCGCGCCCGTCCCTGCCCATCCACGTCGCCGCGCTGTCGGCCACGGTGGCCGGGGTGGCCATGATGATCGCCGCGATGGTCGACCGGATCGACGGCGGGCCCGATGTCGCCGCCCTCGCCGTGTGCGGCGTTCCCACGACGGTCATCGGCCTGGTGGTCTGGCGCAGCACCGTCGTCCCGAAGGAGGTGCGCAGCCTCGGGGTCTTCCTGACCGTCACCATGGCCTGGGTCGCCCTCGCCGTCGTCGGCGCCGCACCGTATCTGGTGTCGGGTCGCCTCACGTCGTTCGACCAGGCGCTGTTCGAGTCGATCTCCGGCTTCACCACGACCGGCGCCACGATCTTGCGGCCGATCTCGGAGACGTCACAGGGGCTGCTGCTCTACCGGGCGATGACCCAGTGGATCGGGGGCATGGGGGTGATCGTGCTGGTCATCGCGGTCCTGCCCACCGTCGGCAGCGGGGCGATGAGCCTCATGACCGCCGAAGCACCCGGCCCACCCGGCGAGCGCTTGACGCCGAAGGTCCGTCAGACGGCGCGCAACCTCTGGTCGGTCTACGCCGGGTTCACGGCGGTGGTCGCCGTCGCCTACCTGGCCGCCGGGATGAGCATCTTCGACGGCGTCGCCCACGCCTTCACGACCGTGTCGACAGGCGGGTTCTCACCGCACGACGCGTCGCTCGCGCACTTCGAATCGGCAGCGGTCGAGTGGATCGCCATCACGGCCATGTTCCTGGCTGGTGGCAGCTTCGCCCTCTACTACCGGGCGCTGCGCGGCCGCCCGAGCCCGCTGCTCCGCTCGACCGAGTTCCGCGCCTATGCCGCGCTGGTGCTGATCGCGTCAGGCGTGGTGTTCGTCGTCGCCGACGTCGAATCGCCCATGGGGGAGCACGCTCGCGCCTCGCTGTTCTCGATCACGTCGGTCGTCTCGACGACCGGTTACGCCACGGCCGACTTCGGAGGGTGGAGCCAGGGGGCGCAGCTCATCGTCATGGTGCTGCTGCCCCTCGGGGCGATGGCCGGCTCGACCGCCGGCGGGGTGAAGATCGTCCGGCTCCTCGCTGTCGCCAGCTACGCACATCGCGCTGCCCTCAGCCAGCTCCACCCTCGCCTCGTGCGCCCGGTGCGCGTCGGCGACCGCGCCATCCCCGAGGAGATCGCCACGCGGATCGTCGGCTTCATGATCCTGGCGCTGGTGATCTTTGGCGGCGGTGCCGTGCTGATCGCCCTCACCGGGCCCGACATGATCACCTCGTTCTCGGCGTCGGCCTCCAGCTTCGGCAACGTCGGCCCGGGCCTCGGCGCCGTGAGCCCGGCGGGGGACTACCTGGCGCTGCCGTGGACGGCCCGCCTCGTCACCATGCTCCAGATGCTCCTCGGCCGCCTGGAGATCTATCCGGTGGTCCTGGCGCTGTCGGTGGTCACCATGCGGCGCAGGTCGCGTGCCACCACCGACTGATCGTCGGCAGCGGGTCAGAGCGACTGGCCGCCGTCGACAGAGAGGAGCACCCCGGTCACGAAGGCCGACTCGTCCGACGCGAGGAACAGGGCGGCGTTGGCGACGTCCCACGCGGTCCCCTGGTGGCCGAGCGGCACGACCGCGGCCCGGGCGGCGGCGATCTCGTCGCGGGTCCGGCCCGAGGCACGTGCTGCGGCGTCGACTGCCATGGGCGTGTCCATCAGCCCCGGCATGATGGCGTTGGCACGGATGTTGAACCGGGCGTTGCTGGCGGCGAGGGACTGCGTCAGGGCGTTCACACCGGCCTTGGAGATCTTGTAAGCCACGAGATTGCCCGGCACCTCGATCGCGGCGATGGACGAGATGTTGACGATGGCCCCGGCCCGCTGGTCCCGCATCACCGGCAGCACGTGCTTGCAGGTCAGCCACATGGCCTTGAGGTTGACGTCCATGATCCGGTCCCAGGCCCGCTCCTCGAGCGACGAGACTCCAGCGTCGCCTGCCCCGATGCCCACGTTGTTGTGGAGGATGTCGATCCGGCCGAGCGCGGCGTGGGCCGCCTCGATCATCCTGCGGCACACCTCCTCGGGCCCGATGGATGCCACGTGCGCCGTCACCTCACCGCCCGCCTCGCGGATCATGGCGACGGTCTCGTCGAGCGACTCCCTGTCGCGGTCGACCGCGAAGACGCGGGCGCCCTCGCGAGCGAACGTGAGGGCGGTGGCGCGGCCGTTGCCCACCGTCTCGCCCGGAGTCTGGCCGGCACCGACGACCACCGCCGTCTTGCCCGCCAGCCGTCCCCCGTCGCTCACCTCAGACCTCGCCCAGGCCGGGGAGCGGCCCCTCGGGTTGCACGCCAAAGGAGTTCAGCGCCCCGGCCAGCATGGCGTAGTGACCGGACAGGAAGGTCAGCTCGATCATCTGCTGGTCGGTGTAGCTCGATGCGAGCGCCTGCCAGGTCGCGTCGCCGAGGCAGTGCGCATCGTGGAGCTCGTCGACCGCGGTGACGAGGGCACGGTCGTGGTCGCTCCATCCGTCGGCCGACGGGCCTTCGGCGACCCGGAGGATCTCCTCGTCGCTGAGGCCGGCATCACGGGCGATCGAGATGTGCTGGCCCCACTCGTAGGCGGCGGCGCAGCGGAGCGCGGTGCGCAGGATCACCAGCTCGCGGTCGCGCTCGGGCAGCTTGCCGCCTCGTAGCAGCTTCCCGGCGAAGGTCGACCACCGCCGGTAGAGGCCTGGAGCACGCACCAGCGTGGCGAAGATGTTCAGCGGTCGGCTCTGGCCCGCCGCGCCCACCAGCTCGCGCTGGTCGTCGGTCATCTCGTCGAGGGTCAAGGGGGTGAGACGAGGGGCCGAAGGGTGGGTGCTCATGGCCGTGACCCTACGCCGCTGGCCTCTCCTCGGGCGTCGGTCCGCGGCACCTGTCGAGCGGGCGGTCACGAGGATGCGGGACGGGCCGGCGCGCTACCGTCGCGCCGACGGCGATGACCGATCGCCGTCCTCGCCCCGGGAGGAGCGCTGACGTGGAGCTGTGGAGCACCCGCACCCCCGAGGTGCGCACCGCAGAGGGCCAGGCCGAGCGGGCCGAGCTGGCGGGATGGGACGGCATCACCTTCACCGACTCACAGAACCTGGTCGGCGACCCGTTCGTGGCCGTGGCGCTCGCCTCCCGGGTGACGGAGAGGCTGCGCTTCGCCACGGCCGTGACCAACCTCGCCACCCGCCACCCCGCTGCTCTCGCCAACGTGGCCGTCACCGTGCAGGAGGAGTCGGGCGGGAGGTTCCTGCTGGGCGTCGGCCGGGGCGACACCGCCCTGTTCCATCTGGGCCGCACGCCCATGCCGGTCGCCCCGTTCGGCGAGCGGTTGCAGGAGCTGCAGACCTACCTGCGGGGTGGCTCGGTGGAGCTGAACGGGTTCGCGAGCCGGCTCCGGTGGCTGGACCGGACACGGGAGGCGAAGGTCCCCCTCGACGTGGCCGCGTCCGGGCCGAAGGTGATCGACCTTGCCGCTCGCGTCGCCGACCGCATCACCTTCGCCGTCGGCGCCGACCCCGACCGGCTCGCCTGGGCCATCGAGCTTGCCCGCTCGGCCGTGGCCGACGCGGGCCGGGAGCCCGGTGCGGTGGCGTTCGGCGCCTACGTCAACATCGGCTGCCATCCCGACGCAGAGACGGCTCGCTCTCTGATCGCCGGCGGCGTCGCCGCGTTCGCCCACTTCTCGTCCATGCCGGGCTCCACCGGGGCGGGCCTGGCCGAGAGGGACAAGGCGGTCGTGGCCGAGGTGGGGCATCGCTACGACAGCCACCAGCACCTGCGCAACGACGCCGCCCACACCGACGTCCTCGAGCCGGATTTCGTCGACCGCTTCGCCGTCGTCGGCAAGCCCGATCGCTGCGTCGAGCGGCTCGAGGGGCTCGCTCGCCTCGGGCTCGACCGCTTCGTCCTCACGGGACCGACGTTCGGGGGTGACCGTGAGGCATCCCGCTTGGCCGACCGACTGGTGCGCACCGAGGTGCTCCCGGCACTGCGCGAGGCAGCTCCCGCATGAGCGAGCACGACCCGCCCACCACCGGAGGTTCCCGATGACCACGACCGAGACCAGCACCGCCGTCGACCCGTCCGACCTCGAGCCGCTGGAGGAGCAGTGCGAGTGGCGCCGTGACGACCTCGGCGAGAGCTACGTCTTCCACCTCAGCGACGAGCACGTGTCCGAGCTCGACGCCGCCCTCCACGAAGCCGAGCGCCGCTGCGACGACGTGCTCGACGTCACCAAGGACCACTTCCCCCTCCCGACCCTCGGCCCCGAGCTGGCCCGCATCACCGACGAGCTCATCAACGGCCGGGGGGTCACGCTGATCCGCGGTCTGCCCATGGAGCGCTACTCGAAGGAGCGGGCGTCGACGATCTACTGGGGCGTCGGTGCCCACCTCGGTGCGCCCTGGCCGCAGAACGCCAAGGGCCACCTGCTCGGCGATGTGACCGACCAGGGACGCAGCTACACCGACGGGACCTCACGGGGCAACGAGATCGGCGGTGTGCCGTTCCCCTTCCACTCCGACGGCTCCGACCTCGTCGGGCTGTTCTGCCTCGACCCCGGCCTGCGAGGCGGTGCCAGCTTGGTGGCCAACATCGTCACCATCCACAACGAGCTGGTGCGCACCGACCCGGAGCTGGCCGCCGAGCTCTACCAGCCCTATCCCTACGACCTCCGAGGCGAGCAGCCGCCAGGAGGGAAGAGCTGGTACCTGATGCCGATCTGCAGCCGGAAGGGCGCCCGGCTCTTCGTGCGCTACATCCGCCCGTACATCGACTCGGTGACCCGCCACGAGGATGCCCCGCTGATCTCCGACCGGGCCCGGGAAGCCCTCGACCGAGTCGACGAGATGTGCGCCGACCCGAAGCACCACGTGAGCATGGTTCTGCAGCCGGGCGACATGCAGTTCATCAACAACTACCACGTGCTCCACGCCCGCAAGGGCTACGAGGACGACCGCGCCAGCGGCAAGGTCCGCCACCTCAAGCGCCTGTGGTTGGAGACCGAGCTGCTGGCCGACGACGAGAAGCCCGCACACTTCCGCCTCGGGCGCACCGACTCCTACTGGTCCCGCCAGGGCCGCACCAAGAGCGAGCTGGCGATCTAGCGCCGGAAGGCGCAGGCGCGTGGTGGGCGCAAAGGGACTCGAACCCCTGACCTCTGCCGTGGAAGGCGCCCGAGCCCGAGGAGGCGCCCCCGCCGAGGCTTCATGTACGATTCGTACATGAGCGATATCGCCGTGAGCGAAGCGAGGAGCCGGCTTGCCGAGATCATCGACGAGGCGAGGCGATCACGCGAGCCCGTCTATGTCACGCGGCGAGGTCGACGCGTGGCCGTGATCCTCGACGCCGACCTGTACGACCAGGTCGTCGAGGCGGCTGAGGACGCGATCGATCGATACGAGCTCGAAGCCGCTCGGGAAGAGGACGACTACGTGCCTTGGGATGAGGTCAAGGCGGACCTGGGCTTGGCGTGAGCCGCTATGAGGTCCACATCGCGCGTCGAGCGGTGAAGTCGCTTGCCCGTTTGCCCAGGCGTGAGCAGCAGCGGATCCGAGCTGCGATCGACCTGCTGGCAGACGAGCCTCGTCCGCCGGGGTGTGTGGCCCTCAAGGGCGAGGAGCGCGCCTACCGAGTTCGGGTCGGTGACTATCGGATCATCTACGAGGTGCACGACCGTCGCCTCGTCGTGCTCGTGGTGAGCGTGGGTCACCGCCGAGACGTCTACAGATCCTGACCAGTCGGCGCGGAGAGGCTCACCGCGGCAGTGCCGGCGTGCTGACCACGCGCTCTGGAGATCGGTGCCGCCGATAGGCGTCCGCATTTGAGGCTTCCGCGATCGGTAGACATCGCCCAGAGGCGTGTGGCGTCCTGCTCAGACGGCCCGCCGAGTGGCCTGGCATCGCCGACAGGAGGCCCGTGATCAACGCCCGTCTTCCGTCACGGTCAAGCCGTGGGCCAGCTGGAGGCGACAGCGACACCTCGTCGAGGTTGCTGCTCTCGGTCTCAAGGGGGGTCGACACGACGCATCGGATGCCGGCGATCGCGCTCGCTTCGGGGCACACCGCCCCCAGGCTGCCCGGTTTCCGCTCATGGCGGGCCGGCACCGTCAGTCGGCGAAGACGTCGCGGCTGAGCTGAATGAAGAAGGTGTGGTCGTGGCCCTTGTGCGGGTCCTCGGCGTTGTAGGCCTTGGGATCGGTGCCGTCGGGCACGGCTTCCTCGGTATAGATCGCACCGACAGGGCAGACGTCGGGTTGGTAGCAGGCGGTGCACGACGTGCACTCCTCCAGGTTCACGTACAGCAGGCTGTCCCCGAACACCCCGATGGAGTCCGGGTCGGGCGCGTGGGTGTTCTCGATCTCGCCGCTGCCGGCTTCGTCCTCGGAGAACAACACACCCTTGGCCTGATCGAGCTCGTAGATGCACTGGACCGGGCACACGTCGACACACGCACGGTCCTTCACGCCGATGCACGCTTCGGTGATGATGGCGAGGCCCGACATGGTGCGCTCCTGATCCATGGCCGTGTCGTCCCAGTCTCGCACCGACGGATCCGCACGTCGATCTGCTGAGCGGGCAGAGCGCTCCGGCGTGCTCGAGACCATCACTCAGACACGCGGCTGGCCCAGGATTCCTAGCCGCCATCCGTCCTGATCGACGCTGGAGATGCGCCGATCGGGGCGGAGGCGATGCGCCAGCTCGTGGGGATACTGAGTGCCCGATAGGTGCGATCGTCGTCGATACTCGTTCTGTGTCCGGGAGCATCGGTCAAGGCCGGGTCAGCGTCGTCACCGTGTCGTTCAACACCATCGAGTTCACCGCGCTGCTTCTTTGGTCGCTACACCGCGTCCTCGACGATGACGTCGAGGTGGTTGTGGTGGACAACGGCTCGAGCGACGGGTCAGGTCGGCTGCTCGCCGAAGCGTCCGAGGCAGGCCTCTGCCGACTGCTCGCCAACGACGAGAACACTCACCACGGCCCAGCCCTGAACCAGGCGATGGGAGAGCTTGTCGAGCAACCGACACCGCCCCGCTACGTGTGGATCCTCGACTCCGATGTGGTCATACGCCGTGGCGACGTGCTCCGTGAGGCACTGGCCGTCGCTGGGAGCGGCGCCGCGATCGTCGGCGAGCGCCACTGGGATCCATGGCATGAGATGCACCGCTTGGAGCTGTACAGCCTGCTCATCGATCCCATGCAGATCTGGCACCCTGGTGCACCCACCTTCCGGGACGATGGTGACCCGTCGTTCGAGCTCCTCGCAGCCGCCCAGCAGGCTGGCCTTGCTGCCGAGAACTTCCCTTTCGCAGCCGACGGGTATCTCATTCACCGGGGCAGGGCAAGCCTCGCGGGCGTCGTGACCAGCGATGATCGCTCTCACCCGCTCTACGAGTGGGCCCTCGAGCATCACGCACCCCACTTCGGAGGCATCCCAGGTGCCCGCGAGAGATACGAGTCGATCCTGACCCGCTTCCGATCTGAGGTGGGAGCGCTCGACGGGCCGTCTCTGATCGCCGCTTGCGAGTCACCTCCGACCTGACAGAAGACTTGACCGCTCGCGACGCGCCGATCCTTCTCGCCGGAGAGGCGGCCGCGTTCGATATTTGGTGTCGGTGATAGGTAGTCGCTCCTACGGTGGCGGTTCGTGCGCATCACCTTCTTCAAGATGGTGGAGGACCGCCTTTCGTACTGGGAGGCAGTTCGAGGGAAGCGAACCAGGATCCCCGGCACCCCGATGGCCCTCGGCCGCGGCGGCATGCCGCACGACCTCCTCCAGTTGCTGGTCGAAGGTACCGTCGGCATCGATGATGGCTTCTGGGGCAGCGTCGCCGCGGGGGCGACCTTCAGGAGCACCGGTCGCAAGCGGACCAAGCCCGGTCGCGCGGTGATCGCGCAGAACCGCGGCGGCATCGACAGGGCTGAGCACGTGGTCGGAGAGCACCTTCGCCGCTGGACGCACGGGGAACCGACCCCGTGTGCGGAGGTTCTCAACTTCTACGCCGGTCGGTGGGTGGCGCTTGATGATGGCGAGGGACTCACGATCGATTGGCCGAGCCTGACCTTCCTCAGAACGGTCGAGAGCGCCGGGAGCCCTGTTCGGTGACACCGGTGCTGTAGGCCAGTCTATGACCGATCACACTCCCCTCCACGGCGACGAGGTTCCCATCGACGACTCCCTCGCGCGCTCTCTCGTCGACACCCAGTTCCCTCGCTGGCGAGGGCTGCCGCTGCGGCGTCTCCGGTCGTCCGGGACCGTGAACGCCATCTTCCGGCTCGGTCATGACTTGGTCCTACGGCTTCCTCGGGCGCCGAGCTTCGCGTCGAGCTACGAGGCGATCGAAGCCCACCACCGCTGGCTCGACTGGGCACGCCCCCAGTTGCCGCTGGCCATCCCCGAGGCAGTCGCCATGGGCAACCCTTGCGAGGCGTACCCCTTCCCCTGGCCCGTAGCCCCTCGCCCGACCGGTCCGAGTCCGGGTGGTGACCGCGCGCCAGGACACCGCAAAGCGTCAGATGCTGTCGGACCTCGGACTGACCGTTGTCTCGCGTTGGTGGGTGTGTCCTCTGGACCCTTCCCAGCCAGCGGAGGTCGGTTTTGCCGAGGTGGAGCTCGCAGGGGTCACGGCGATGCTCGTGCCTGCGCCGCCGGTCTATGCGCCTGGCGGACCGGTCTGCATCCTCGGAAACATCGACTCGGAGGTGGCAGTGCGAGCGGTAGCTGAGGCCGAAGCCGCAGGTGCTGTGCTGGCGGTCGTCACCCGGGATGCCGCACCCGACCCAGCACCCCAGGAGGAGCGCATGTTGACCGCCGCCGGCTTCGACAACGTCTCCGAGTTCTTTGAGGGCCATCTCATCTAGATCGACTGATCTCGGTCCCGCAGCCGAAGTGCCGATCGCGAGGACTCGCCTGGCTAGCACCCGCCGTCCCGATCGCCGCTGGAGAAGCGCCGTTCTGCTCGGGTCAAGTGCAGGAGCCGATGCGGATTATGGAGCGCGCGCTCGGTGCGGCATCAGTTGCTCGGTCTCGCCGACCTTGGCGATCAATGGCGGCTCTACTCGGGCGGCGGAGAAGCAGCCAACGGTCGCGTGAAGGTGCAGGCGTAGCCGGAGAGTCTCCCGATCATGCGGTAGACGTGCCAGAGGCAGTCGCCGAGCATGATGTCGTAGTGGTCTTGTCCGAACTTCTGGATGTAGTGATCGGGCCTTCTCAGTAGTCGAGATGCGAACAGGAGTCGTCGAGCAGGTTCTCCGTCCTGCTCCTGGGATCGTTCCGCCCACTCGCCGCTGTAGTCGATGCGGTCGTTGACAGTGAGACCGTTGCGTTCAAGTGCTGCGTCGATCTCGGCCGGGCGAAGCGTTCGGCCGCGCATGAGATGGTCGAAGTGGTCGGCCTCGGGCTCGCTCATCAGTGGACCGGTGAGGACGAGGTAGACGAGACCTCGGCCGCCGGGACGCAAGACGCGGTGGAACTCGGTTGCCGTCACGGCGAGGTCACCGAACATGATCGAGTCACGGCAGAAGATCAGGTCGATCGAGGAGTCCTCGACTGGCAGCTGCTCGAATCTCCCCTCGGTGAAGCGCACCGATCCGGCCGTCAGGGGTCGCTCGGCGAGCTGTTTGTCGATTGGCGCGTGCCGGTCGACGGGGTCGACGCCGAGCACGTCGAAGCCGAATCGCCGCGCCAGCTCCAGTGACTGTCGCCCGCGGCCGCACCCGGCGTCGAGCACGACCGCGCCGCTCTCGAGTCCGAGCCCAGCGACGATGTCGAAGAGCGCATCTGGACCACGGGGGTCAAGGCTCGCTTCCAGCACGGCATGGAACTGCGGTTCGACTTCGTCGAAGGAGCTGTGCACCGCGAGCGCGTACGGATCGGACATGGTCTCTCCTAGGTCGGTGGGACTACGGTAACTTGGTCCCATGGTCCCGACCCAACGGAATGCTCCGACGCGCGTCGATCGCGTCCAAATCGGCGTCCGGATGGAGCGGAGCATGGTGAAGGTCCTGAAGGCGCTCGCCGAGCTCGAAGGACTCACCCTCGGACAGCTCCTCGAAAAGATCGTCCTGCACTCTTTCGAACCCGTGAAAGGACAGGAGGGCGAGATGGCGGCAAGCCCGCATGGGAAGCGAGCGTTGGCAGCAATCGAGGACTTCAAGCGCATCTACCAAATGGAGCTCGATAGCCACGCACTCCGGCAGCCCGCCCCTGACGCCTGAGCCGCCATCCCTCTGGTGTCAGATGCCATCTCGTGGGCGGCGGCGCGCTACGCGCCGATCGGTACGGATTGGAGCACGCGAGGCCCGGGTCCATTGCGCGGGTGATCGGTGCTGCTCAGCCAAGCCACGCCAGCAGCGATCTGAGGTCTCTGACGCAACTCGCGATGTCGGCGTGGTCGTCAGCCTGGCAGGACCCGTCTCGATCCATGTGGACTGACGGCAGGCCGGACCTGGTTGCTCCGCCGATGTCGTCGTGCAGGTTGTCGCCAACGAACAGGATCTGTTCCGCGGCCTCGCCGGGATCGGTCGGCGCGTTCTGCTTGCCCGCTCGGTGCGGCCTCGGCGCGGAGCTGCTGGAACCGTCGATCGGTCGCGCTCGCGGAAGGAAGCAGTCTGCGTTCTCGGTGCGAGGAGAGGTGCGTCGGCTAGGTTGCGTTGCGATCCGTGTTCCCAGCCCGGATCTAAGGCGAGGCAGTCGCTCGGGTCCTGTCTTGTTCCGTCGGGTGGGAATCGACTGACCCAGACAGTCGAGGAGGTTTGCAATGGCAGACGAAGTCTCGTGGGTGATTCAGGTCGCTGTGAAGAACGGCGAGCTCGACAACCTTCGGTCGCTCATGGCCGACATGGTGTCGTCTACGAAGGACGAGTCGGGCGCCTTGGGTTACGAGTGGTTCATCGATGAAGCCGAAGGCAAGCTCGCGATCTACGAGCGATACTCCGATTCCGCCGCGACGATGGTGCACCTCGGGAACTTCGGAGCCAACTTCGCGGAGCGGTTCCTGGCATGCGTCGATCCGGTGAGTCTGCAGGTGTTCGGAACGCCGAGCGACGAGGTCAAGGGCGTCCTCGACGGCTTCGGGGCCACCTACTTCGGCCCATTCGGGGGCTTCTTCCGCTAGCCCGATCAGCGGTCCGTAGGAGCACCCGTCGGCGGCGCCGTCCCAGGAGCACGCGCCGCGGCCCGGCCGTTACCTATTCCTCATGTGCGAGTCGATGCCAGGCAACTCCCTTGAGCGCAGCAGAACGTTCAGCTCGTCGAACAGCTCCCGGCGCGCCGATTGCCGGCTCGCGCGCCGTCACGGCCAGCGCGACTGGATGATCGGAGCGGTCTCCCCCGGAGCGGTCCCGGCGGCAGCCCGCTGGCACTCAGGCGTGTTGCGTCGGAGCGGTGACGGCAGCCATCACGTCGGCTGCGATCTCGTCGGGGCCGCGTTGAGTCGTGTCGAGCTCGAGGTTCATGACCGGGAGCAGGTCGCTGAGCCCTCGCAGCCGATCGTTCGAGTCCCGGACAAACGTCGGATCCTTCGAAATGCCTCGGGTCGGATCGCTCTGGACACGGGTGATGGCGACCTCGGCTGTGACGCGGAGCAGAATGTGGTGGACGTCGACTTCGACCGGTTGCGCGTGCCGGAGGATCTCGAACCCACCGGACTCGAAGAACGGGCCGTGTGTGATGACAACGTCGACGCCGGCGTCGAACCATGCCCGAATGAGCCCGGCCGTCGCGACTGCCGCCCGCCGCCAGAACTCCTCCACATCGTCGCCGCCGCACTGCATGAATGCGACGTCGTCCATGTCGACGTCTGCCGCGGTCATGCCGTTCTGCCTCACAAGCTGCGCAAGCCGACCGGCGACCGTGCTCTTGCCGGCGCCGACCGGCCCGACGAGTACGACCAGATGAGCCATGACCGCATGGTGCCCGTCGGGCCCGACGCTGTCACGCGCGCCATGCGCGCTGGTGACTCGGACCCGCGCCGATTGCCGGCTCGCGCACCGTCGAGGCCAGCGGGAGTGGATGATCGGAGCGGTCGCTCCCCGGAGCGGTCCCGGCCGGAGGCTCGCTGGTGATCGGCACGTCGGGGCTTGGTTCGGTGCCGGGGCTACGGGCTCGGACTGGTCTCTGGCGAGGGCCGCAGGTTCGAGACCGAGCGAAGCCCTCGCGGCGGGTTGTGAGAAGGGAAAAGCTAGGCTTGACTCTTCTCCACCAGTAGCTCCCAGTGGCGAATCGCGAACAGGGGCCGATAGCCCATGGCGTGGTTGATGGAGAGCATGGCTTCGTTGCTTGTCGCGTTGTCTGTTCGGATGTCGGAGACGCCGGGCCGCTCCGCGAGGACGCGCAGTGTCATGGATGCCTTCAACCACTTGCCGAGAGCGTGGCCCCTGTCCTCTCGCCGCACTCCGGTGGAGCCGGTCCACATCACCTGCGGGAATGCTGGGACCCATGCGAGATCGTGGAGTGCGGCGAGCGCGCCGTCGCTCGACCGGCGCGCCACCAGGAACCATCGCTGCTGTCCGACCGCCGCAGCTTGGGCTTGAACGTCTCGCCACTGTCCAGGAGAGATCGTGAAGTCGTTGAGTTCGAGGTCATCGGTCGGGGCATCGTTCATCACGAGGAGAAGGTCGAGGAACGCCCCAAGGTGTTCGTCGGGGACGGTGTCGTCCCATGACAACAGCTCATAGCCGTGGGCTCGCTGCGAGCCGTCGCGTACCCACGACTCCAAGAGTGCTCGGTCAACTTCAGCCAACGGCAGGTGGTTGGTGTGAGACTCGCTCTTCTGGACAGCGCCAACTCGTCGAGCGAACTGCGCGCCATCGGGAACTCGCGAGTAGGTCTTCCCGACGAGGCGTCGGCGACCATGACTCCGAGCGAACTCCGTCACGCGTTCCAGCAGACCCGTCCCGACACCCTGTCGGCGGTATTCGCCTCGGACGATGATCTGGCACGTCAACAAGTCCGGGTTGTCGTCGTGTTCTGAGTCGACCGCGACCTCGACCTCTCCAACCAACGTTCCGTCGGACCAAGCACGGAACGCTGTACGCCCAACCGTCGAGGGAACGGCGCGTGATCTGGCGATCGCATCGCCCACGGGCGTGACCGGATCCTCGGGCCACACCTCAGCCTCAACGGTGTTGTAGAGACGAACGCCCGCAGCAAGTTCTTGATCAGTGAACTCGGCAGGGTCGTGCCTGGTGATGACGTACTCAGGGGCCACATCCCTATCTTTCCTGGTCCAATAGCAGATGCCCGTCGATTTCTGGCTTGGGCGCCTGCCAGGCAGCGCCGATTGCCGGCGGGACGAACGTGGCACCGAGGCCGCTGACGGGTCACTGCGACGGCGTTCGGTACGCACGATCGGTGCGGTGCCAAGGTGGCGAGGGCTCGAGCGAGTCGGAGGGAGAGCGCCTCGGCGTCGCGCCAGCACAAGGGCCTGAGTCCCGCATCCTCCGCTGTGCAATCGTGGTCCTCGTGGTGGACAGCAGGTCAGGCGTGGGACGACTCGTGGTGATCACCGGGCTTCCTGGCAGCGGCAAGACCAGTCTCGCTCTTGAACTGGCAGCGTCGATGCCTGCGGCTCGGATGTGCCCGGACGACTGGATGATGGCGTCTGGGATCGACCTCTGGGACGCCGACGCCCGGGCCCGCATCGAGCAGTTCCAGTTGGAGCTCGCTCTCACACTCCTTTCTGCTGGAGAGAACGTGGTCATCGAATGGGGTGTCTGGGCGCGTGAGGAGAGGGAGGCTCTACGGGACTCCGCCCGCTCCGTCGGCGCCCTCGTCGAGTTGCGCTATGTCACGGCTCCGGTTGAGGAGCTGTGGAGGCGGATCGTCGAACGCGACCTCGAAGGGAAGTGGGCGTCGCGCTCGATCGCTCGTGCGGAACTCGACGAGTGGTGCGGTAGCTACGAGGCGCCCTCGGACGAAGAGCTGGCGACCTACGACCCACCGACGTGACCCACCTCAAGAGCTGACCCGTTCGACTTTGAGGTCCACGCGTGCCGCGTGCGACGATCCGCGTGTGCGAGGGGACCAGGTCGACATCAACGCCTTCCTTCAACGATCACTCGTTGCCAGGGTGGCCACGAATGGACCGACCTTGCGCCCCGTCTGGTACTTGTATGAGGAGCGAACGTTCTACTGGCTCACAGACACCGCGAACGTACTTCACCGGCTCGTCAGCGCCGGCGAGCGACTCGTAGTCGTCGTCGACGTCTGCGACATCGTCACCGGGGAGGTAGTCCACGTCCGCGCCCGAGGCAGGTCCGAGATCATCCCCGTGGTCCGTGGCCGAGCCATGAGGACGTTTGCGAGGTACCTCGGCGCCGACCAATCCGCGTGGGATCCGCGGTTCGTGCCATCGCTAGATCTCCCGACGACAAGGATGTGCCGCTTCACACCCTCCTCGATCGACGCGGCTGACGCCTTCTTCGCAGTCCAACATGGGCCGAACACCTGACCCGTGCTGGCCTCGGTCGACGTTATCTGTGCTGGTGACCGTCGAGATCGAGCCAGGCGGTGAACTCTCGGTCGTTGCGCAAACGGTGCACGGACAGGTGCGGGTACTGGCCGCTGGCGAGCGTCTCCTCGATGAGCTTCGAGTAGCCCGGCCATCTCTTGATCAGCCGCACGACAGAGGCTGGGCTCAACGTCGAGATCCCTTGCCGGTTCGTGTCCCAGAGCTCGGTGCGTCGGACGAGGCGACCCACGCTCCGACGAAGGGCGCGACCGATCGCGATCCGGCGGGGCGGATCGAGCCACACGAGCGTGTCGGCCCGCGGCAAGACGATGTCGCGACCAACCTCGTCGAGGTAGTTGCCCTCGATGACCCACGCTGGCGTGTTGGAGACGGTCCGGACGTCGCTGCGGAACTGGGTGAGGTCAGTCGGCACCCAGTCCGGCTGCCACCACAGGGCGTCGAGCTCGACCAGCGGGGCGTCCAGTCGGTCGGCGATGAGGCGAGCGACGGTCGACTTCCCAGACCCGGGACCTCCGACTACGGCAACCCTTCTCACAATGTCAGTCTGCTCTCGATCACCGAATACGCGGCGATAGGTAGTTCCCGGTCGGGTAAGGGTGACGGATTTCGGAGCGGCTGATAGCTGGTGCCAATTACTGGCACTTGGGGAGAGGTGCTCTCCGCATCCGGTGCAGACTCGACGCATGCGTCGTGACCGACCGTTCTCCTCGGGAACCCAGGTGGTGTGGCGATCCCGCCCGGGTGGTGACGTCGGGTATGTCTTCGGGTGTCGGGTCCTGCTTGATGAGCCCGACGTCGCTGCGGTCGTCCAGCCGACTGGCTCGCCGATCGTGCGGCGAATTGCCGAGCGCGGCGGACCGCGCGGCAGGTCGTTCCTGCCGGGCACATGGGATGGGTCGAGACGCCACGACACCTGGGACCGTCCGCCCTGCGTACGCCTCCATCCCGTCGGCCGCAGCTACTCGGTAATCCGAACCTGGGATGTCACGGAGAATCGGTTCGTGGGGTGGTACGTCAACCTCGAACAGCCTTGGGCCCGTACCACGGTCGGCTTCGACTCGCGTGATGACGTCCTCGATGTCACGGTCTCTGCGGACTTGGACGAGTGGCGGCTGAAGGACGCCGACGAACTCGAGTTCGCAGTCGAGGTCGGCCTGTTCGGCTCCACCGAAGCTCGATCGATTCACGCCACCGCCGAGTTAGCCATTGCGGACATCCGCGACCGGACGTGGCCGTTCGATGAGGCGACCTGGACCCGTGGGGTCCCCGACGAGATGCTCGAACCAACTGAACTGCCCGACGGATGGGACGCCCCCTGAGCGGCATTCGCCCGAACGGAACGAGCGAACTCTCTGTTCAGATGAGGGCAGCGTGTTCGGCCAGGACTGCGAACAGCTCGTCGACCCACTGCGCAGGCGTCCCGCCGCCCGGGAGATCGACCCCGGCCAGCGTCCGCCAACGGGCATCGCCCAGACGAGTCAGCACATGCCAGGCAAGTGCGCGCTCCAGATCGTCGTCGTGACCGGCGCGGCGAAGCCCGTCGAGCACCGCACGGACGTAGGTCTGCTTGGGGGCGTTGTCCGGCAAATACCGGACCTCGAAGGAAGGGTCACCGACTGCGAGGCTCTCGAAGTCGCACACCGCCGCCAGATGCTCTCCGTCCCAGACGAGGTTGTAGCCGTGCAGGTCGCCGTGCAGGACGACCGGATCAGGCCCTGGTGTTGCGAGGACGAGCTCGACCCGTTCAAGCAGTGCGAGCACGCGACGCCACTGATCGGGACGAATCATCGGTTCGAGGTCGGCCCGGAGCTCCTCGGGGTCTGCCTGGGCCCTGGGCGGCTTCGGGTCGGCGAGTGCGACGAGGTCGTTTCGCAGCCCGGGGGAGCGAAGCTCCACGAGGGCCTCGACGAGCTGGCCGGCGAAGCGGTCGAGGCCCCTCGGGCTCAGTTGACCGAGGCCCGCTGGGGTCACGGGCCCGCCCGGCACGAGGCGAGTCACGAACAGAGCCTTGTCGGGGTGGACGGCAACGATCTCCGGAGCGGGAAACGACGTGCGTCCGAGGATCTCCAGGATGCGGCCTTCGCGTGCGATCGGGTCGGCGGCCTCCTCCGACCACGCGAACTTGGCGAAGAGCTCGCCTCCTGCGAGCAGGACGCCGCGCCGGTGGTACCGGGGATCGCCGTCGGTGTCCCACTGACCCCAGTCGACAACGGTTGAGTCGACCCCGGGGAGGAGCCCAGCGAGTACGTCTGCGACAGCCCTCGGCGTCGGCTCCGACACCGGCCGAGGCGCTCTCCGATCTGCATCTGGAGGTCGTTCCACCAAGCCCATTCTCACCGATAAACGATGCCGTGACCTGCCCAGATCGCCGGCTACGCAGCGCTTCGGCGAAGCGCAGTGCTGCTCGGCTTGCCCGATCGGCATGACCGTGTTCTGGAGCGCGCGTTCTGGGCGGCTGCAGCGAGCCGTTCCACGGTGTTCGGGCGGCGTCGGGCGTTCGGTGCGGATGTTCGCTGCGTCACAGCGAGGCCTGCCTGCCCTCTGTGCCCAACCATCTCCTCAACTTCGTCACCGCCAGAGGTTGAACGACATCTGCGGCGGAAGGCGTCTTTTGTCCGCGTGCCCAACTGTCGGAGCGGACGATCACCCGTCGTCGAGGCTGGCCTCGTCGTCGGCGGCGGTCCGGTTCGACTAGGCGTCGCCCACGTCGACCGTGGGCGAGTGCGGCTGCGGTTCAGTGCCCGCAGTATCCCGGAACGGCCGGAAAGCGCACCTGCCAGCGAAGTCACCGTCGCTACCGTCATGAGGTGCACGACGTCAACCAGTTCGGTCAGCCGGTCGGCGTCGCCCTCGGCGCATGGGCCCCGCCGGCGATGCCATCGCCCACCGGTCTGACCGGAGACCTCGTTCAATTGGAGCCACTCGACAGGCGGCTGCACACCGACGGTCTGTTCGCCGCCTTCGCCGAGGCGTCCCCATCCCTCTGGACCTACATGGCCATCGGCCCGTTCCAGAACCCGGAGGAGCTGACAAGCGCACTCGATGCCATGACAGGACACTCAGACCGGCAGCCGTACGCCATCACCCTTGACAGCAAACCTGTCGGCTTCGCCAGCTACCTCCGAGTCGACCAACAAAGCGGTGTTCTCGAGATCGGCTCGATCGCCTTCTCTCCGTCGCTGCAACGAACCACAGCAGCGACCGAAGCTCTCTACCTCATGATCGACCACTGCTTCGACCTCGGTTATCGACGCTGCGAGTGGAAATGCGATGACTTGAACGCCCCGTCACGGTCGGCCGCCGAGCGACTCGGCTTCCTCTACGAGGGAACGTTCCGGCAGGCGACGCACTACAAGGGCCGCAACCGCGACACCGCCTGGTTCGCCATCACCGATGCTGACTGGGAAAAGCTCCGTCCCGCCTTCAAGAATTGGCTGTCCGCAGACAACTTCGTTGAGGGAGGCGGTCAACGGAGGTCCCTTCGAGAGTTGGCAGAGGACGCGCATCGGTAGCCGTACCGAAGTGCCGCTCGGGACGGCGCTCCTGGTCGCCAGTCGGCAACCCGCTCGTCGCTGGAGAAGCGCCGGTCTGTGCGGCTCTGCCGTGACCGGAAGCCGGATTCGCGAGCGCGCGTTTGGCGCTCGCGACTAGGATGTCTCGGTGAGGCGACGGCGCGCTCCGAGAGCACGAGCCGGGCTGGTGACTGCAGCCGCGCTCATGGTCGTTGGCTCCTGCGGCGATGACACCGGTACGGACGGCAGCAGCCAACCGAGCGCGAGCGCAACCTCGACGTCTCGCACCGAGTCAACGGCAGACGAAGTCCATCTCATGCTGCTCGGCGAGCCGACGTGGCAGCTGACGGAGGCGGTCGACTACCGGGCAGGCCTCGGCGCACTTGAGGCGCGGGACCCGGATGTTGACTGGTTCGCGGAGTACGACGGACCTCGCAGGGACAACGCCGATGGCTCGTACACGATCCCGCACGTCACAACTTTCGGTCACAGGACAGGTCTCGAACGGCGGCGCGGTCAACTCCCGGGCTTCGAGCTCCGATCGGAGGTCGTCGACGGGCAACCGGCGCTGGTGTCGGCCGCGGTCGACGGCAATCCGGCGGTCGTGATCCTCGAAGTGACGGCCGACTACACCACGACGTTGCTGACATACGACGTCGGCGTCGATCTCAACGAGCTCGCTGCGCACCTCGTTGCCGTCGATGAGCAGCAATGGACCGCAGCCGGCGGGTCGCTGCTCGACTGCGTTCCCTTCGAAGCTGGCTGCCCGCGCGAGAACTAATCGGCTCCGGCACGGAGCGTGCGCGCGATGCGCCGTTCTCTTGCGCGTCTTGGGGTCGAGACGGTGGCATTCGGGACGCGCGTTCTGTTGCAACCGAACCCGAGCCTGGTTCGGGTGCCTTCCGTGCGGTCCAGCTCCGACTCAGGCTGGCTTTGACATTTCGGCGATCCTCGTCGTGTGGAGGAAACGCGAACCGTCACTGCGTTCAGCTTCCCAGGAAGCTTCGGACTCACCGATCCTGCGGTAGCCCAAGTGCTCGTAGAGACGGAGGGCGCGTTCGTTGTCTGGCTCGACACCTAGCCGCAAGTTGGTGATGCCGCGCTGTGCTGCCCGGAGCTCGAGCTCTCCGATGAGCGTCGTGGCGAGCCCGAGACCTTCGAGCCGAGGGTGGGTAGCCAGCTGCCAGATGGTGCCGGCGCCAGGCTCCTTCGCGAAGTCGACACCGCCCTTCGATACCGGTTCTCCGTCGACGAAGACGGCCAAGTACTGGACCTCGCCCGAAGGTACTCGTTCGAGCTGGCGCGCCACGTTCTCGATGTGGGTGGGGTTCCCGGACCAAGTGATGGCGACAAGATGGTCGGGACTGAGCGCCCGGACCTCGAGGCGAGCGGTGCCGCTCGCAATGCACCGCCGAATCTCCTCGTAGTCCGCATCACCCACGACGCGAGTCTCCGTCCTCAAGCCAGCGTCCGCACGTCACTTCTTGCCGCGCCGACGGTCGGCGTTCTGTACGCCTCGCTGAGACCAGCCGGGTTCGGGCCGGACCACGTCGGCCATGGGGCCGAAAGTCTCGTGCTCTGTCACCACGGCGGCCGTAGGGTGCGCCGCGATGTCGAATGGGGGAGCCAGGTGGCCATGGCGGGTGGTCGTGCTCGCCCACCCGCGCAGTGGCAGCAACAGCCTGGTCGAGATACTCGACCGGCATCCACAGGTGTCGATCGTGAACGAGCCGTTCAACGAGAACTTCGCAAGCTGGGATGCGAGCAACCCGGACTATGTGGCCCGGCTCGGCAACGGTGAGTTGTTCGAGGGCCTGCTCGACGAGCTGTTCGCCGCCTTCACGGGGCTCAAGGAGCTCAGCTACCAGATCGACGACGCGGCGCTGGCGGCACTCGTGGGCCGGCCAGAGGTGAAGGTCGTCGCGTTACGGCGGCGCAATGTGCTGCAAACCGCCGTCTCGCAGGTGGTCGCTGAGCGCACGGGGTTGTGGAAGACGTGGGACGCGGAGAGGGACCTCGCCGACTACTACAGGGGCCATCCGGCCCTCGATGTCGCGGAGGTGGCCAGTCGCATGGAGTGGACCTGCGGCGAGACGGCCCGCGTCGACGCGGCGGTCGCTGGCCTCGGACCGGATCGACTGATGAGCGTCGACTACGAGGACCTGTACGAGTCGTCGCCGGGCGACGCCCGGGCAGTCATGAGCGACCTCTGGTCCTTCCTCGACCTCGAGCCCGTCAACGACGCCGCCGTTGACCACTTCCTGTCCGAGTCGGTCCGCCAAGCCCGCCCATCGACCTACGGCCAGATCCCCAATCTTGCGGAGGTCGAGGCTGCGCTCGGCAACGACACCACCGGACACCTCCCCGCTTGGACAGTGCGATCGTGATGCCATCAGGCCGTGGCCGGCTCGACGTAAGACGAGTGCGCGACGTTGCAGTCGAGATCCTCCGCCGCGCCGACTGGGACTGAGCAGCGGGCCCGCGTATGCGCCAATATCCGAGAGGTGTTGGAGTGTGGTCGTTTGGATTATGGAGCGGCTGATCGGCGGTGCCCTCGGGTCTCTGCCAATTAGGGCGAGCTGCGATCCGCGCATTCAGACGCCTGCCCTTCGATGTGGCCGTCGAGGCACTCCGAACGCCAGCACCTCGACTGCTCGCTCGCGGCGGCGTGGGAGCAGTGTCTCTCGCCGAGGTTTGGCTTCATCACGACGACCTTCGGCGAGCGAACGGTCTGGAGCCGCCAGACGAGCCAGCAACTCTCACCGAGGCGCTCACCTTCATGCTGCGGTACCAGCGCAAGGCGCTCGGAACGACACTCGTTGACCGTACGGCAAGCAATGGGGATCTCTTGCGGTGGCTCGCGGGCCGACCAAGCACGATTCCGCGTCACGATCCGCCACTGCGATTCTGAGTTCGCGGTCGCCGCGCGGGCCCGTCCGTGCGCTCGCGACACGCCGTTAGGGACGCTCGGCATCGACCGAAGTCGGGATTATGGGGCGGGTGATCTATGCGCTGCGCACGGGCACCTCGGGGCCATGCCCCATGCCGATAGGCCGGCACGTTCTGGGAGAGACCCGTGGTTGAGAGCTCACGGCTCTCGGAATGCCCGCGAGCATGCTGCCTCAGGCCGGAGACGCTCCCGACGACTACCGCCTGACAGCCCGGACGTTCATGAACAACGGCAGGTCCCCCCACTGCTGGTAGCGGTCGTCGCCGACTGGCTTCGGCTCTCGGATGGCTTCGATCGCGAAGCCGGCGTCTTCAAGCGCCACCGCGTAGTCCTCCAGCGTGTAGGTCCAACCGCGGAAGGTCATTCGCAGACCGTCCTTCTCGACCGTGTCCTCGACTCGAGTGCTCTCGAAGTACGGGACTCGCAGTGCGAGGCTCGACGTCTCGTGCGCATGGATCCACTGTCCCATGTCGGTAACGGGATGGGCGACGCAGAAGCACAGATGACCACCTGGGCGAAGCACTCTGGCGCTCTCGACCACCGTCTGGGCCATGTCATCGACCACTTGCAAGGCGTTGTACGCGACGACGAGGTCGAAGGAGCGGTCTCTCACCGGTAGCCGAGCCCCCTCGCCCACGAGATAGAGGCCTTGCGTGTCTGCGTCGCGCGCGTGTTGGACGAGGGCACCTGCCGAGTCGAGCGCTGTGACCTGGTGTTCCCGTTCACCAAGGTCGCGAGCGACCCGTCCTTCACCGCACCCGATCTCGAGCGTGCGTCCGCGAGGAGTGGGAAGAAGCGAGTCGAAGAACGCGTCCCGGTAGTACCAGTACGCGTCGAAGCCGGGGGTCCTGGCCCACCGCAGCCAGTTCTCGGTCTCGTCGTCCCACTCGCCCGGCACGGTGAAGAACGTAGACGGCCGCACCCTGCGAGACGTTCCAGAACAGCAACGACAACAACCTGTGCTGCCACCAACGTCGGAACGAATCACCCAATCGTCGGGCCTTCTGGGACGCCTACCGGGGGCGGCTCGGCCTCCACGCGGCCACCGGCACTTTGCGGACACCTCACATCGCTGGCTGACCCGGTGAGTTGTCGCTTTCCCCAGTGCGCTGGTCAGCCTCCGAGGAGCTGGCGGAACTCGGCGGCGAGCTCCCCAACGTCGTCGCGCAGCCGAGAAGGATCCGCGGTGGTGAGCAGCGAACGCGACGCGCTCGGGAACACTCGGTCCGGACACGAGCTGAAGACACGGGCCACATCGTCCGGAGTCGCTCCCTGCTGACCGACGCCCGGCGCCAGGTACAGCGCGTTCGGTGCAGCCAAATCCAGGCGGGGGTCCATGTGCGTCGGCCCGATCACCGCGCCGACCGGTCCGATCTCTCCGGGCGCAAGCTCAGCGTTGAGCTCGCGGATCGCGTCGAGCAATGACTGCTCCACCGAGCGGCCCCCGCTGCCGATCGATGCCTGAACCGAGCGTCCCTCGATGTTCGACGACCGAGTCACGACGAGCAGGCAGCTTCCGGACTCAGCCGCTCGCTCGATGAAGGCCCCCATGGCGGCGACGCCGAGATAGGGATGGAGCGTGAGTGCATCTACCCTCATCGGAGCATCGGGGCCGAGGTAGGCCTCAGCGTAAGCCTGGTTCGTGGAGCCGACGTCACCTCGCTTGGCGTCGAGAACGATCAGCAGTCCGGCGCTGCGGGCCTCGTCGATCAACCGGGCCAGGGCGCGGATCCCTCGCCAACCATGACGCTCGTAGAACGCAGCTTGGGGCTTGATGAGCCCAACCGTGTCAGCGGCCACCGGCAGGACGATGTCGATGAACCGTTCGAGACCATCCGAGGTGTCCCCGAGGCCCCAGTCATCGAGGATGTCGCCGGATGGATCCATCCCCCATG
The DNA here is from genome assembly GCA_035512495.1 of Acidimicrobiales bacterium. Classification (NCBI taxonomy): domain Bacteria; kingdom Bacillati; phylum Actinomycetota; class Acidimicrobiia; order Acidimicrobiales; species Acidimicrobiales bacterium. Next base: position 5,716 of record DATKDW010000083.1, on the reverse strand, counting down.
TGAGCGGTCCTCGCAGCCTCCTCACGGCGTCGAAGCGAACTGCGAAAGAATCAGCCACGACGAGAAGTCTCGCGCACGACCAACGATCACAAGGTCCACCATCGCCACTCAATGAGGTGTCCAGCGCCGGCCAGAAATCGCTCAAGAAGCGCCGATAGCTAGCGCCTTGAGGAGGCTGTCCGGCGTGATTAGGGACGGGTGATCTGTGCGGCCTTCACCACGCACTTCGGGGCTGGGCTGAGCCCGCGGATTGTCAGTTGCGCCTGCCCGCGTAGGGGTGCCATCGTGACGATCGTGAAGTTTGCACGTGCGCAGTGGTGGTGGTCGTTCTCGTAGGCGACCGTCCGCGTTCACGCACGACTTGACCGGCCGCCTCGCTGAGGCGGCCGTGTTCGTTCATGAGCGGTTGGCGATCGGCGGGGAAGCCCTGACCGACAAGGACAACCTGACCATGAGCCGAATCGTCACCGGCATCAAGCCCTCGGGCACGCCGCACGTGGGCAACTACTTCGGAATGATCGAGCCTGCTCTCGGCCTCGCCCAGGGCCATGACGCGACCTACTTCGTGGCGGACTACCACGCTCTCACGACGGTACGGGACCCAGAAGAGCTTCGAGATCTGACCTTGCAGGTCACGGCGACGTGGATCGCGCTGGGCCTCGACCCGAACCGCTCGGTGCTGTACCTCCAGTCCGACCTGCCAGAGGTGTGCGAACTGGCCTGGTTGCTCGGGTGCGTGATGGCCAAGGGCCTCCTCAACCGCGGACACGCCTACAAGTCCGCAGTCGACGACAACCTCGAGCAGGGCCGTCCTGTCGACGATGGTGTCAACGCGGGGCTATACAACTACCCGTTGCTGATGGCCGCTGACCTCTTGTTGCACCGGGCGGACCTCGTACCGGTGGGCGAGGACAACCGTCAGCACGTCGAGATCTGTCGAGATGTGGCCACGGCGTTCAACCACAACTATGGCGCTGTCCTTGCCGTCCCCGAGCTCCGAGTACAAGACGGGGTCGCGGTCATCGCCGGGACTGACGGCCGCAAGATGAGCAAGAGCTACAGCAATGTCGTGCCGATCTTCGCCTCGACGGACGAGGTCCGCCGCACGGTCATGTCCATCGTCACCGACTCGTCCCGGCCGGAGGACCCGAAGGACCCGGACGCGTGCAACGTGTTCAACTTGTACCGCCACCTTGCAGCACCAGAGGACGCGAGAGCCCTCGCCGTCCGCTATCGGACGGGTGGGATCGGCTACCGCGAGGCGAAAGAGCTCGTCGCAGAGGCTCATGAGCAGCGGTTCGCTGGGTCCCGAGACCGCTACCTCACCCTCATGGACGACCCAGGAACGCTCCGACAGACCCTGCACAATGGTGCGGAACGAGCCCGAGATGCGTGCGCCGGGCTTCTCGCAGCTGCTCGTGCTGCAACTGGGATTCTCGCAGGCGTGTGAACTGCCACAAGCGGCGAAGCCGTGACGCTGAGCGCCCCAGGGGCCCGGACTCGCGCGAGGCACCGACGGGTCCGAAGCTCGAGAACATGCTCGCTGCCTGCTGACCAACGGGTTGGCACGAAAGGCGCCACAGGAACCCGCTGGTCGGAACGACGATTCGCTGGCCTGGCGGCGGTGGTGCTCGGACGGCGCCGCCATTGTGGGTTGTGTGATAGGCGCGGCCGCGAGCTGGTGCGCGCCTGACTCGGGTTCTCGATCTGTCGCGCCGGAAAAGAGGATTCGTCTGAAACTGCCCCGATCTCAGGAGAGCGCAAGCCTTGCGTTGTGCAGTAGCGCCGCGGTGACGTCGTTCTCGGCGCGCTCGTGGCCAGCGAGCCGTCGCAGGACCTTCCGCGTAGTCCACACTTCATCGTTGGTCACCACCACCAAGTCGGATGGCAAGTGCTCGATCGAACGCTCGACGTGGGCTTGGGACACCGCGAGCAGGTCCAACAACGTTGCGGTCGACGGTGCTGGCAGCGGCGTCGTCAACTCGGCGAACGGTGGCGGACGGCTCACCCCGACGCTGGCAAGGTAGTAGCAGGACTCCGTGATCGCGCAGTGCCATGCCATTTGCCTCGCGGTGTGCCACCACGCCCAGTCGGGCAGGCGGCGACTGTCGTCGACCCAGTCGAGCTCGGTGTCAGTCGCGGTCTCGAGCAGCCGGACGAGATCCTCTCGCGCCCAGCGGTACAGCTCTAGCGTCCGCTGTCGCTCGGCAGCTGTCGCTGGCGCTCGCTCGAAATCGAAGGCACCTTCGTCTGTAGGAGGCTGACGTTCTGCTACCTCGACTTCTTGAAACGGACCGCAGCTCGCTCCGTGTTGGGAGAGGAACCGAGCGAAGCTCTCGTGGGCGTGCTCGAGCGCGGCCAGCGCTGATGTCTCGTCGGCGCCGTCTGCGAACAGGCCCCAATGTTCGAGGTCGAATACTGCGACGGACGAGCCAGCAATGCCCACGATCACCTTGAAAGCGTTGCACAGCCCAAGCGTCGTCCGCGTTCTAGGGGGACGTCCGCGTCAGCCGCGGAAGATGCGCCGTTCGGCGCTCTGGGGACCACTGCGGCCGCGTCTTCGCGCGCGCGTGATAGGTGCGTGCCGTCGTCAGGACCGATTGTGATGGACTTCGCACATGGCTGACCTCACAGAGCTCCAGGACCGGATCGCCGAGTTCGTGGAGGTACGCCGCTGGGGCGAGTTCCAGACGCCGAAGAACCTGGCGATGGCGCTAACCGGCGAGGTTGGTGAGTTAGTTGAGATCCTTCAGTGGCTCACGCCCGAGCAAGCCAAGGCCGCCGGATCGGATGCTCAGCTCCGGCCTCGGCTCGAGGACGAGGTGGCCGACGTGCTGATCTATCTGCTCAGTCTCGCGAGGTCTCTCGACATCGACGCTCTCGAGGCCGCCCTTGCGAAGGTCACTCGGAACGAGCTGCGCTTCCCACGCGACCCGTAACGTCTCGCCTCCGATGCGCCGTTCGGGACGGCTCCGGGCCACCGCTCGGCGTCGTTCGGTGCGGACGATAGGTCCGGCGCCAAGGTGGCGTGGGCCTGCGCGAGCCGGCAATCGGGGCGGGTCAAGACGGTGTCTCAGGGCTAGTGCCTATTGTGAGGAGGCATGGCTCGGGACCCGGAACGGCGGATCGAAACAGAACGGCTGCTGTTACGCGACCTGGACGTGTCGGACACCGAAGCACTGATCCCGGCGTGGGGCGACGAGCAGGTACGTCGGTTCATGGATGACTTCGGGCCACGTACAGAAGCCGAAGTTCGCGAGTGGGTTCCTCATGCAATCGCCGCGACGGGTGCCGACGCGTCGTCGTTCGGATGGGTCATCGTCCTCAAGGAGACCGGATCGACGATTGGATGGATCGGGTTCGGCGGGAGCAGTCGTGGAGTTGCTGACGTTGACTTCGCGTACGTCATCGCTCCGGCGTTCCGTGGACGCAGCTACGCCTCGGAGGCGCTGCGAGGCGTCATTCAGTTCTGCTTCGATGAGCTCGAGGTCCAGTCAGTCTGGGGAGAGTGCGCCGAGGACAACCAAGCGTCTGCCCGAGTAATGACGGCGGCTGGACTGACACCGATTGGCGTGGTCGAGAATCAACGCCGCTTCCGCGTTGAGCGCTTCTAAGTAGGTGCCGCTCGTTGGTGCCGCCGCGCTGACCGACCTCGGCGGGAGCAGCCGCTCGCGATTTCAGTTCGGCATGGACGCACCGCTCGGCAACCGGCAATGGGTGCGGCGGACCGTCAGCGCAGCCCGGAGGACCACAGGTCACGGAGCAGGCCGATCTCTGCGCTGTGGTGCGCTAGTTCCATGTTGATGTAAGCGAGGAAGCCCACCCTTGGGCCGTCGAAGGGCCCTGCCACCTCGCCCAGAGGTCGCATCAGGTGATCGTCGTCGCAAGACGCGATGATGGCGCTCCACCACGCGTGTACTTCGTGGAGGGCAGCGACTGCAGCGTCAGCTCCCAGCGGAAGGGAGGGAGTCGAGGGCGCAGGCGAGTCCGGGGCATCCATGACACCGAGCCATTGCGGGTTCCGCCGACTGCCGAGGACATCGCACACGACGTGGGCGAGCCGCCATCCAATCGTGCTGACCGGCCCTGGCGTCCCGTCGAAGTGACGGAGGCCCGTCGGTGGAGCGTCCGGCACCCACCGTCCATCCAGCTCTTGGACAGTCAGACAGTCCCGTACCGGTCGCCAAAGTAGTTCGTCGTCCGTTAGCCCTGCGATCCGGGTCAGCAGGTACTCGAACGGCTTTTGAGTTCCGGCGAGGAGAAACGTGCGCCCCGCTGCCGCAGTCGTCATGGACGAGGACACTATTCAGGTGCTCCCGCCGACGCCGGGTTCGCGCCCTGCGGTGGTCTCCTATGTGCCTGATCGTTGACCAGCGCGTCGCCGCACGGGATCGCTAGGGAGCTGACCGCGCCGATCATCGCGCTGGCCTCGGTGCCACCCGAGCCGGCATCATTCGGAGCGGCACTGAGCAGAACCCGCCATGCTGGAGCCATGGCATCCGAGGTCACGAGCAGCGTGCCGTTCCGGTTCAGCCTCCAGATCGCCAGTGCGGGTTCCCGGCGGGAGTGGATCGACCTCGTCAAACGGGCGGACGACTGCGGTTTCGACATGATCGTGACCGCCGACCACCTGGAGCAGTGCTTGGCCCCGCTCCTGCCGCTCGCTACGGCCGCCGAGGTCAGCGACCGCCTTCGCCTGGGCGTGATGGTGCTCAACAACGACTTCCACCATCCCTCGCTTCTCGCCCGGGACCTGGCGACCCTCGACCTCCTCAGCGACGGGCGTGTCGAAGTCGGGCTCGGCGCCGGCCACTCCAAGCCGGAGTACGAGCGAGCAGGACTGAACTTCGACGGCGCCTCGACTCGGGTCGACCGTCTGGAGGAGGCCGTCATCGTCCTGCGACAGCTCCTTGGTGGCGAGAGCGTGACGTTCGCCGGAGATCACTACCGACTCACCGACGAGCGCTGCGAGCCGTCGCCAGTGCAGGAACACGTTCCTTTGCTCGTGGGGGGCGCCGGACGTCGGGTGCACGCGATCGGCGCTCGACACGCCGACGCCGTTGGCTTCACCGGATTGGGGCGTGTTCTCGACGATGGGCAGAAGGCGGAGTCGGCCAGGTTCAGCAGCCGACACGTCGATGAAGACGTCGCTGCGCTTGCGGCTGCGGCAGCTGGCCGGTCAGCGCCGTTGGAGTTGCAGGCGTTGGTGCAAGCCGTCGTCGTCACCGACGATGCGAACGGCGTCGCGGCACAGATCGCGGCGAAGCACATGCCATCGCTGACACCACAGGACATCTTGGATACGCCATACGTCATGGTGGGCAGCGCGAGCTCGCTAATCGACAAGCTGCTCGAACATCGGGAACGGTGGGGCTTCACTCACTACACCGTGCGCCGCGAGGCCCTTGACCACCTCGAACCCGTCATCCACGCGCTCGGCCGGTAGGACATAGGTGCCGCTCGGGATGGTGGACAAGCCGCAGCCATCTCCGGACGTCTGGATGGACGATCGTCTGGCAGTCGGTGAGTCGCCCATCGAGGGGCGAGGGCTGTTCTTCTCGACCGACGTCCCGAGCGACACCGTGGTCATCCGCCTGGGCGGGCGGCTGGTGTCTTCGGCGGAGCTCACCGCGATGATCGCCGTAGCGGAGGGCGATCCAGAGGCCCCGTACGTGGACACGATCACCATCCGAGAGGATGAGCACCTCGTCTTGCC
>DATKDW010000082.1 GCA_035512495.1 Acidimicrobiales bacterium | reverse complement strand
ACTACGCCGTCTCCATCCACCGCCGGAGAGGATGACAGGACGAGCGTCGCGCGAGCGCCGAGCATCGGCGACCACCACGCGACCGCCGATCCTCAGGCGAGGCAGCGGAGCGGCTTGCCGCCGTTGTAGACGATCATGTCGCCGAAGGCGGCGAGGACGTCGATGGGCGCCCCGGGCTCGGCGCCGTCGAGCTCGGCGTAGGCGCGGTGCAGGTTGCCGACGATGCGCTCACTGTCGAGCAGCTCGGCGTACTCCCCGAGGTCGGCCTGGCGGGCGGCGTCGAGTGGCCCCTCGCCCGCCTCCTTGGCGTCGGCGGCGAGCTCCTGCACGAAGCGGAGGTAGCCGGCAATGCGGTCGAGCACCTCCGGGCCGCAGACGCCGCCGTGGCCGGGGACGATGGTGTGGGCACCGAACGCCCGGACCCGCTCGACCGCCTGCAACGACCCTGCCACCGAGCCCATGACCACGAAGGGCGTGGCGCCGTTGAACACGAGGTCGCCGGCGTAGAGGACCGACTGCTCCGGCACCCACGCCACCACATCGCCGGTGGTGTGGGCGGGCGTGCCGATGTGGTGCAGCTCGAGGCGGGTGTCGTCGACGTGCACGTCGAGGCGGTCGTCGAACGTCACGAACGGCGGGTTGGGGGTGAGGTCGCCCCACCCGACCTCGCCGAAGACGGCCTCGAGGCCGCCGATGGGCGTGGCCCGCACGCCCTCGCGGCACTGGTGGTGGGCGAGGATCGTCGCCTCGGGCAGCAGGCAGTTGCCGTTGGTGTGGTCGCCGTGGTGGTGGGTGTTGACCAGCGTGCGGATGGGCGCGGTGGTCACCTCCGACACCGCCCCGAGGAAGGCGCGCGTCCGCCGCTCGGTGGAGCAGGTGTCGACGGCCACCACGCCGTCGGAGCCCACGAGGAAGCCGGTGTTGTTGATCCACCAGCTGCCGTCGGGCTGCACGTAGGCGAAGAGCCCGTCCCCGACCTCCACCGTCACCGGCGGCGGGAGGCGGTCGTCGTGGTGGTCGTGGCTCGTCGGCGCGCCCATCGTCTCGACGCTAACGGGATGCCGGGACTGGTGTACCCCCCGCCCAAGCCCGGCTGTGATCCAGTCAGCTGCCCGGTGCGACGAGGAACGCCTGGGCCATGGCGAACAGGGTGTCGGACGCCGCATTGGTGGGTCGGGCACGGTGACGGGTGAGGGTCTCGTAGGCCTCGAGGCTGGTGAGGACGACGAGCGCGTCGGCGACGCGAGGCTGGGTCCAGCCGGGGGCGAGCCGGCCGGCGTCGTGGAGGCGTCGTGCGAGCCGGGACATCGAGTCGACTCGGCGGCCGAAGTAGGAGATGTCGAGGAGCTGGCGCATGAGGTCGTTGGTGCGGGCCACTTCGAGGCAGCGGGCCAGGGCGTCGCCGATCTGGTCGAACATCTCGCAGTTCGCTCGCAGCACCTCGGCGAGCGCGTCCACGGGGTCGGGAAGCTGGTGGGCAGCCTCGACGCGATCGAGATCCACCAGGGACATGCGGTGCCACAGGGCGGCCTCGTACAGGGCGGTCTTGGAACCGAAGTGGCGGAAGATCGTGGCACGCCCGACTCCCGCCTCGGCGGCGATCTCGTCGACGCTGACGGGCTCGAAGCCCGCAGCCGCCGTGAGGTTCCAGGCGGCATCGAGGATCCGCTGGCGCGTCTCCTCCATCCCCTTCGCCCGCTCACCGAGGTCGTAGTTGCGTGTCACGTCTCCAACCTTGACGGATCCCTACCACCTAATCCATGATACGTAGAATCTCACCAAGTTGGGGGGCGGATGGAGACAGCAGCGAAGATCCTCGTCGTGTATGGCACGGTGAGCCTCACCGTGGGGTTCCTGCTCGGCATCCCGCTGTCCCAGGTCCGCAGTCGGGTCCCTGAGGCACCTCGCCACCTGGTGACCGCGCACCTCTCGGCGATCATCCAGGGAGCAGTCCACTTGGGGCTGTCCGTGGCCGTGGCCTTCTCGTCGCTGACCGCATGGCTGGAGACCACCGCTGCCGGGCTGCTCGTCACCGGTTCCGCGCTGTTCGTCGCCGGCGCCATCGCCAACTGGCGTCAGGACATCGGCGACCACTTCGCGGTCCGGTCTCTCGGCTGGAAACTTCTCGCAACCAGCAGCGCCGGCCACCTACCCGGGATGGCCATCGTGCTCATCGGCGTCCTGACAGCGCTCTGACGCAGTGGTCCGACCAGCACTCCCTGGCGGGACCTCGACGAACCAAACGCATCCCGGGTCAGGCCGGGGCAGGCTCCTCGGTGGCGAGATCGACCACCGAGACCCGGCCCGAGCTGGGGTCGACCTCGACCAGCGACCCATCGGGGATGGCCTCGAGGGCGCCTGGGACGCCCACCACCGCGGGGAAGCCGAGCTCCCTGGCGAGGACGGCGGCGTGCGACATGGGCCCGCCCTCGGCCGTCACGAGCCCACCGACCAGGGTCAGCACGAGGTTGAAGGCGGGCGAGGTGGTACGGGTGACCAGCACGTCGCCCGGCTCCAACGAGGCGATGGCGTCCTCGGGCGAGAGGGCCACCCGGGCCCGCCCGCGGTACGCCACCGAGCCGATGCCGACGCCGCGCAGGGGATCGGCCGACGCGTCGTCCCGCTCGGCCATGCCCAGCTCCTCGATGATCGCCTGGACCATGGCGACCATGCGCCCCAGGTTCTCGGGAAGGGCGTCGAGCGGCGGCTCCGCCTGCGGCGGCCCAAGGGTCATCGGGGGGTCCAGCGTCATCTCGAAACGTCGTCGTTCGGCGCGCGCCGCCAGCGCGGCCGCGCCCGGCCCCTCCCCGCGGCGCACGAGGGCGTCGACCTCGCCGGGCTCCAGCTCGAGGATGTGGTCCGGCACCTGGATCCGGCCGGACGCGGCGAGCCGGCGGCCGGCCTCGAGGAGGCCGAGCCGCAGGAGGCCCATCGGCCACTCGACCGTGGTGGGGCCGTTGTCGTCGCGAAGGTCCATCGCCGCCCGTGCCTCCGCCAGGAGGTCGTCGAAGCGGTCCCGGTGCTCGGCGGGCACGCGCTCCCGCAGCGAGTCGGCGACCGCGGCGGGGTCGGGTCCCGTGCCGTCGTCGGCCCGCCCGTGGAGGATGGTGGCGAGGAGCACCTCGGGGGTCTCGACCAGGGTCAGCCCGTCGATGTCGTAGCGGGTGTAGAGCACGTGGCCCCGGTAGCGCAGGTAGTCGTCGAGGGCGGCCGCCACCGCCGGCGACACGGCACGGAGCTCGTCGAGCGTGGACGGTGACGCCCCGGCGGCGTCGACCTCGCGCCGGATCCGTGCCAGGGCCTCCCGCGGCGCCGACGTGGACGGCGAGGCGCCGACGAGCGCCTGCAGCACCTCGGTGGTGGGCAGGCCCCAGCCCTTGGCGTCGTAGATGAGCAGCCCGAGCGGGCCGAGGTCGAAGCCGTGCAGGTAGAAGTGGCGCTCGAACCCCTCGCGGCAGTGGGCGAGCAGCGCGACGAGGTGATCGGCGAGGGCGACATCGTCGATCGTGGCGAGGTCGACGTCCTGGAACGCCAGGTTGCAGGCCTCGATCTGCGGTCGCAGCTCGGCGTGCCAGTTGGCGATCGCCTGGCGCCAGGGCCGCTCGTCGAGCGTTCGGGCGGCCGCCCGGTCGCGCCGGCGCAGCTCGGGGTGGAGGCGGCCGAGGATCTTGAGCACCAGCGTCGGCGGCGCCTTGGTCGACTGCTTGTCGGCGCCGAAGAGGGGCCGCAGGCGCGTGTACATGAACCCGTTGACGAACTCCATGCTCATCGTGTCCGCGGCCACTCCGAACTCGCGGAACAGGCGGCGGAAGGCCACCTCGCACGACTCACCGAGCAGCCACTGGCAGATCGGGGTGGCGCCGCCGAGTCCGTGGCTGCGATCGAGCTCCCACTGGCCTGCTCCGGGAGCGGTGAACGTGGCGTCGTGCATCGTGCGCCTCCTGCTCATGATCCACCGTGAGCCCGACCTGGGCACGAGGATCGTACCAACCGGGCTGTCGCTCTTCTCGCCCTCAGTCCTCCGCCCGGCGGAGCCGGTCGACGACTCCGACCACCGCTCGGAGGGAGGCGGTGAGGATGTTCTCGTGCATCCCCACCCCCCAGCGGATGACGTCGCCACCACGGGCCTCGACGTAGGCCACCGCGGTGGCGTCGCTTCCGGCGCTCACGGCGTGCTCGGCGTAGTCGATGACCTCGAGGTCGATCGCCAGCTCGTGGCGTAGCGCGTGCACCAGTGCGGCGATGGGGCCGTTGCCCTCTCCGGTGAGCGTGCGGTGCTCACCGTCGATGACGAGCTGGGCGGTCACCGACGTCGACTCGTCGGTGGTGGCGACCTCGTGCGAGAGCAGCTGCACCGAGGTCTCGTCCGGGAGGTACTCGGCCGAGAACGTGGCCCACATCTCCGCCGGGCTGATCTCGGTGCCGGTGTCCTCTGCGATGGTCTGGACGGCGCGGGAGAACTCGATCTGGAGCCGCCGCGGCAGGTCGAGGCCGTGCTCGGCCTTCATGAGGTAGGCCACGCCCCCCTTCCCCGACTGGCTGTTGACCCGGATCACCGCCTCGTAGGTGCGGCCCACGTGCTTGGGGTCGATCGGGAGGTAGGGGACCTCCCACACCTCGTAGTCGTCGGGGAGCGCCTCGGTGCCCTTCTTGATGGCGTCCTGGTGGGAGCCGGAGAACGCCGTGTAGACGAGGTCGCCCACGTAGGGGTGGCGGGGGTGCACCGGCAGGCGGTTGCAGTGCTCGGCCTCGCGGCGCAGGGCGTCGATGTCGCTGATGTCGAGCTCGGGGTCGACGCCCTGGCTGAAGAGGTTCATCGCCAGGGTCACGACGTCGACGTTGCCGGTGCGCTCGCCGTTGCCGAACAGGGTCCCCTCCACGCGGTCGGCACCGGCCATGACGCCGAACTCGGCGGCGGCGACGGCGGTGCCGCGGTCGTTGTGAGGGTGCAGCGAGAGGACCACGCGGTCGCGGTGGGGCACGTTGCGGTGGAACCACTCGATGGCGTCGCCGTAGATGTTCGGGGTGTACATCTCGACGGTTGCCGGGAGGTTCAAGATGATGGGCTCGTCGGCCGAGGGCTCGATGGCGTCCATCACCGCGCCACAGATCTCGACGCCGTAGTCAAGCTCGGTGCCGGTGAAGCTCTCCGGCGAGTACTCGTAGCGCACCTCGGTGCCCGGCAGGGTCGCCTCGAGCTTGCGGCACATCCGGGCGGCGTCGACGGCGATCTGGGTGATGCCGGCCCGGTCGAGGCCGAACACGACACGACGCTGGAGGACCGAGGTCGAGTTGTAGAAGTGGACGATTGCCCGCGGCGCACCCGCGAGGCACTCGTAGGTCCGCTCGAGCAGCTCGGGCCGGCACTGGACGAGCACCTGGATGGTGACGTCGTCGGGGATGAGGTCGTCCTCGATGAGCTGGCGGACGAAGTCGTAGTCGGGCTGGCTGGCCGAGGGGAACCCGACCTCGATCTCCTTGAAGCCCATCTGCACGAGCGTGTCGAACATGCGGCGCTTGCGGGTCGGGTCCATCGGGTCGATCAGCGCCTGGTTGCCGTCGCGGAGGTCGACCGAGCACCAGGTGGGCGCCTTGGTGATCTGGCGGTTGATCCACGCCCGGTCGGGCAGCTCCAGCGGGAGCGGGAGGAACGGCCGGTACTTCTCGAAGGGCATCTTCTTCGGGGTCACGGGCGGAGGAGGCATCGGCTGTTCCTTGGTCGGGTTGCGCTTCGAGTCGGGTTCGAGAAGCAAGAGACCTCCTGGCCCGGTGGGCGCAGGAGGTCGGGGCGAGCGCGGGGAGCGCTCGCCTCAGGCGAGGAGGAGGAGGTTGCGGGCGAGGAGAGCGGTCGCGTGCATCCCTCGTAGTGAACCCCCCGGGGACCACGGGGTCAAGGCGCGGTGTGGCACCAGCGCGTGGCGGTGCCACCATGGAGCGACATGCACGGCCCGCCCCTCGTCCTCGCGTCCGCCTCACCGGCCCGACTGCGCTTGCTCCGCGCCGCGGGCATCGAGGCCACCGTCGTGGTCAGCGGGATCGACGAGGACGACGTCGACGAGACGGACCCCGGCCGGCTGGCGCTCGCCCTCGCGGAGCGCAAGGCGGCCGCCGTGGCCTCCCGCACCACCGGCGCCCTCGTCGTCGGCTGCGACTCCGTGCTCGACCTCGACGGCGTGGCGCTGGGCAAGCCCGCCGGCCGCGACGACGCCGTGGCCCGCTGGCACGCCATGCGGGGGCGAAGCGGTGTGCTGCGCACCGGGCACTGCGTCGTCGACACCCGCACCTCGGCGCAGGCATCTGCGGTGGCCTCCACCGTCGTGCGGTTCGGGTGCCCCAGCGACGCCGAGGTCGAGGCGTACGTCGCCACGGGCGAGCCCCTCCACGTCGCCGGGGCGTTCACCCTCGACGGCCGGTCGGCGCCGTTCATCGACGGTGTCGACGGTGACCCCGGCAACGTCATCGGCCTGTCCCTCCCCCTCCTGCGCCAGCTCCTGGCCCGCCTCGACCTGGAGGTGACCGACCTGTGGTCCTGACCATCGGCCCCCTCGCCCTCGACCCGCCGGTGGTCCTCGCCCCGATGGCCGGGGTCACCAACGCCGCGTTCCGGCGTCTCTGCCGGCGCTACGGCGCCGGGCTCTACGTGAGCGAGATGGTCACCGCCCGCGCCCTGGTGGAGGGCAACGCCAGGACCCTTCGGATGGTCTCGTTCAGCGAGGACGAGGACCGGCGCAGCGTGCAGCTCTACGGCGTGCACCCCGAGGTGGTGGGCGCGGCCGTGCGCCGCCTCGTCGACGAGGTCGACGTGGACCACATCGACCTCAACTTCGGCTGCCCGGCCGCCAAGGTGACCCGCAAGGGCGGTGGTGCCGCGCTGCCGGCCCACCCGCTGCTGTTCCGGTCCATCGTGCGGGCCGCGGTGACCGCCGCCGGCGACGTGCCGGTGACGGTCAAGTTCCGCATCGGGATCGACGACCGCCACCGCACCGCCATCGCCTCCGGCACGGCCGCCGCCGAGGAGGGCGCGGCCGCGGTGGCGCTGCACGCCCGCACCGCCGAGCAGCTCTACTCCGGCACCGCCGACTGGACCGCCATCGCCGCCCTCAAGGAGGCCGTCACCACCGTGCCGGTCCTGGGCAACGGCGACATCTGGGAGGCGACCGACGCGGTGGCGATGATGGCTGCCACCGGCTGCGACGGCGTGGTCATCGGACGCGGGTGCCTCGGGCGCCCGTGGCTGTTCCGCGACCTCGCCGACGTCTTCGCGGGCCGGCCGACCCAGGCACCCCCGTCGCTCGGTGAGGTGTCGGGGATCATGGCCGACCACGCCCGGCTCCTGTGCGAGGTGATGGGCGACGAGCACGCCGGGGTCCGGGACTTCCGCAAGCACACGTCGTGGTACCTCACCGGTTTCCCGGTGGGCGGTGAGGTCCGTCGCCGGATGGCCCTGGTGGCGACCCTCGACGAGCTCGACGAGCTCCTCGCCGGCCTGGACCACGGCCTCCCCTTCCCCGCCGACGCCGCCCGTCTGCAACGCGGCCACACCCAGGGGCCCCGTCCGGTCCAGCTCCCGCCGGGCTGGCTCGAGACCATCGACGACCCGGCGCCACCGACCGGTGCCGACCTGCTGGTATCGGGTGGCTGAGATGGCCGGGAACGAACCCGGCTGCCGCGTCGTCACAACGAACGAGACCATCGACCGACCCTCCGGAGGAACCCATGCCCGCCCGATCCCTGACCCTCCTGCTGGCGGCGCCGCTGCTCGCCCTCGCGCTGGCCGCCTGCGGTGACGACGACGCCCAACAGGCGAGCAGCGGCGACACCACCACCACATCGCCGATGACCACCGACCAGGGGACCGGCGACAGCGACGACACCGGGGACGGCGACCGGCCGGACGAGCCCGAGTGCGCCGGCGCCGGGATCATGACCACCATGGAGTTCCCGGGGGACATCCCCGAGCAGGTGGCCACCACCCTCCTCGCCGTCCGCAGCGCCGCCCAGCGGTGCGACTACGACGATCTGGCGGAGCTGGCCCTCGCTGACGGCACCTTCACGGCCAGCTTCGGGGAGGCCTTCGCAGAGTCCGCCGACCTGGCCGCCTACTGGCGCGCCGAGGAGGGGGAGCGCGAGGAGCCCATCACGGCGATCATCGTGCACCTGACCACCATGAGCCGCTCGAAGGTCGACACGACCGTGGCGGACGGCGCCGCCGAGACCCTCTACGTGGCGCCCCGCGCCCTGCACGACGACGACGACGAGGCCGCCCGCCAAGAGGTCGTCGACGTGTTCGGCGAGGAGGCCGAGGAGTGGTTCGGCGACGGGCAGTACCTCGGCTGGCGGCTCGGGTTCACCGAGGATGGCGAGTGGCGCTTCTTCGTCTTCGGCGATTAGCTGCTCAGCGGCGGACGTCACCCTCTCCGCTGAGGAGGCCTGCCAGCTCGACTGGGTCGAAGGGTGCCGTGTCGCGCTGAGCGACGGTGGCACCCGGCACGAACGAGACCACGGAGTCGGCCAGCTCGCCGGCCTCATCGAGGTCGTGGGTCACGAGCAGGGTCGGCAACCGCCGCTCGTCGACCACCTCGCGCACCACCCGGCGGAGCTGGCGGCGGGTCGGGAGGTCCAGGGCGCTGAACGGCTCGTCCAGCAGGAGCGCCAGCGGCTCGCCGGCCAGGGCCCGGGCCAGGGCGACCCGCTGGCGCTCACCTCCGGACAACCGTGCGGGCCGCGCCCCTGCCAGGTGCCCGGCGCCCACCCGCTCGAGCCACGCCGAGGCAGTGCGACGGCGCTCCACCCGGCGCCCGGAGCGCACCGCCAGGGCCACGTTGTCGAGCACGTGGTGGTGGGGCAGCAGGAGCGCGTCCTGGAACACCAGGCCCACGTGGCGCTCCTGGCTCGAGACGTGGATGCCGGCCGCGGCGTCGGCCACCGTCCGCCCACCGATGGTGATCGTGCCGGCGCTCGGGCGGAGCAGGCCGGCCACGGCGGCCAGCGTGACCGACTTGCCGGCACCAGAGGGTCCGAGGAAGACGGTGACGCCGGGCCCCGCGGAGCACCGCGCCCGCACTGACACGTCGCCGACGGTGCAGGTGATGTCGACCTCGACGGTGGTGGGCGTGCTCACGGCGCCGCTCGCGACAGGCGGTTGGCGACGAGCAGCACGGCCACGGCGATGGCGGCGAGGACCAGGGCGAGCACCGCCGCCCGGTCGTCGTCCCCAGCCTGGACGGCATCGAAGACGGCCACGGGCATCGTCTGGGTCCGGCCCGGGATGTTCCCCGCCACCATCACGGTGGCACCGAACTCGCCGATGGCGCGGGCAAAACCGAGGGCCACCCCGGCGATGAGGCCGCGCCCGGCCAGGGGCACGGTGACGCTCAGCGCCACCCGCCACTCGGGGAGGCCGGCGACACGGGCGGCCTGCTCCACGCGGGGGTCGACCCCCTCGATCGCCGCCCTCGCCGTGCGCAGGACGAACGGGAGGGCGGAGACCGACGCGGCGACGACCGCTCCCGCCACGGTGAACACCAGCGGCCGTCCGGTCACACGCTCCCACGTCCGGCCGATCGGGCTGTCGACCCCGAGCACCACCAGCAGGTAGTACCCGAGCACCGTCGGCGGCAGGACGATGGGGAGCGTCCCGATGGCCTCCAGCAACCCGCGTCCGCGGAAGCTGGCCTTGGCCAGGAGGTAGCCCCCGGTGAGACCGAGGGCCCCGGCGATGACCGTCGCCGTCGCCGCCACCCGCAGCGACAGCCAGAGGGGGAACCAGTCCATCAGCGCACCGCCGGAGGCCCGAAGCCGAAACGACGGAGCACCTCGCGGCCCTCCTCGCTCACCACGAGGGCGGCGAAGGCTCGCCCGGCCTCGGACCGGGCGCTGCCGGCGGTGACGACCAGCGCCTGGTCGAGCGGCTCGTGGAGGGTCGCCGGGACCATCACGTGGTCTCCCTCGGGCGACGCCAGCGCCAGGGAGAGGGCGATGACCCCCACGTCGGCGTTGCCCGACTGCACGAGGCGCTGGGTGTCGGAGATGTTCTCGCCGTACACGAGGCGGTCACGCACCCCGTCGAGCACACCCGCCGACCCTAGGGCCTGCTCGGCGGCCCGGCCGTAGGGCGCGTGGTCGGGGTTGGCGATGGCGATGCGGGCGATGTCGTCGTCCTCGAGGTCCTCGATGGCCACGGCCGGGTCGGCCCCGGGTCGGGTCCAGACCACGATGCGCCCGATGGCGTAGTGGGCCTTGGTGGCGGCGTCGCCCCGTCCGGCGGCGATGACGTCGTCGACGAAGCGCTCGTCGGCCGAGGCGAACACGTCGTAGGGGGCACCGTTGGCGATCTGGCGGGCGAGCAGCCCCGACGAGCCGAACGTGAAGGTCACCGAGGTGCCCGTCGCCTCCTGGTGCCGCCGTCCGAGCTCCTCGAAGGCAGGACGGAGGTCCGACGCCGCAGCCACCAGGAGCTGACCGTCTCTGGTCCCCCCGTCGCCGCAGGCGGCGAGGGCGCCGAGGAGGAGGGGGACGAGGGCAACGACGAGGCGACGCCTCCACGGGTCGCTCACTCCTGGGTCCGGAAGCGGTCGAGGAGGCGACGGTCCCGTTTGGTCGGGCGACCGGCACCGGGCTCGCGCGCGAACACGGGGGCGGGCGCCTCCTCGCGCGGCGGCAGCGGCGGGCTGTGGTCGACGAGGCAGGTGGCGGCAACCGGCGCGCCCACCCGCTTGTCGATGGTGCGCACCACCTCGAGGATGCGCAGGCGGTCCCCCACCACGGCCCGCACCCGGTCGCCGGGCCGGACGAGCGTGGCCGCCTTGGCGGGGGCGCCGTTGACCTCCACGTGGCCGCCCCGGCACGCATCGGTGGCAGCCGAGCGGGTCTTGTAGAGCCGCACCGCCCAGAGCCACCGGTCGATCCGCGTCTCCTCCACGCCGCCATCGTCGCGCACGCGGCTGGGCCCGGCGGGTGGCCGGAGCCAATGGTTCAGCTCCGTCGCCGGTGGCGCCGCGAGGACAGCAGCACGCCCAGGACCAGGGCGCCCGAGAGGGCGGCGCCGACGAGGACCACACCGTGCACCGGCGACCGACCGGCCCCGCAGCGCGGCGAGCCGGGCAAGAGCGCCAGGCCCGGCACCTCGGCGCAACGCCCGTGGACGACGAGCTGGCCGGACTGCCCGGCGTCCCGGTACGGCTCCCGGTGGTTGCCGAACCAGTAGGTCCCCGCCAGCCGGGAAGGCCCGCCCGCGCCTCCCTCGGGCACCACGCTGATCGACTCCATCCCGCCGATGGCGAGTGACTCCACCAGCGAGCTGCCCGCCATGGCCGGCTCGATGGGCCAGCGGTGCCCCTCGACCGAGAACACCTGGACCTGCTCGCTCCACGGCGCCAGAACGTGGAACCGCAGGGGGTCCCCGACCCGAGCCTCGACTGTCGGCCCATCGCTTCCGCCCCCGTAGTTGATGCCCGTCGCGCCCCGGACGACCCTTGTGTAGGGCATGCGATGGCTGCCTATGGCGTCATCCTCGTCGTGGAGGAAGAGCACGACATCGCGCCATGACCGGCCGTCCGGGTCGGTGACGACGGTCGTCCAGCCGCCGTGGGGGTCGATCATTGCCCCCGCGGGGCTCAGGATCACCGCCCCGTAGAGGCCGCGGGCACCCGACCGCGCCAGGTCGCCCCCGTCGCGCAGGATCGCCGCGCCCGGTCCGTACTCGGGATGGGCGAAGAAGGTCGACGTCCTCCTGCGCCCGACGTCAGCCGCCTGGGCGGGGTTGCGGCCGATCTCGAGCCCTCCCGACTCGAGGGGGTCGAAGGCGAGGCCGGAGGTGTGGAGGGACACGGGCCCCGAACCCGGCGGCAGCCGGTTGTGGAGCGTGACCTCGAGGCAGTCCCCCACCGCGGCCCGCAGCACGAGCGGGCTGGCCGGCCGCTGTCCCCCGAGCACGGCATCGGCCTCGTCGGCCGGCACGAAGACCCGCCCACGGCCGGTGCCCAGCATCGACAGCCGTGACTCGACCGCAGCGATCTCGAAGCGCCGGACGGGGGCGCCCGCCGGACAGACGGGACGCGCCGGCTCCGCACTGACTGGATGGCCTGGAAGCGGCTCGATGTCGCCGAGGAGGTCGTGCACACGGAGGATCCCCCACGCACCCTCCTCGAGCTTGACGGCACGTCCGTTTGCGTAGAGGTAGTCACCGGCGCGGCGCTGTGGCCCCCCGGCGGCGGGAACCACGAGGTCCATCCGCTCGCTGATCCCCACGTGGACGGTGCTCGTCGGTGCCGATGCGTCGCTCCAGGGCTCCCGGCGGAACCAGTGCCCGCTGAGGTGCCAGGTGTGGACCTCGTTGACCCCGCTCACCGCGGCCCGCACGACGACGGGGTCACCCACGTACGCCTCGAGCAGCGGCGTCTCGGGGTCGCCGTGCCGTGCCGAGGAGAAGGATTCCGACCGCGGGCCGGGCCGCCGGGAGAGGGGCTCGGCCCGCAGGTTGAGCTTGCTGCCCGGGGAGCGGCGCACGTTGCTCAGCCGGCTGCCGTCCTGGAGGAAGCTCACGAGCTCGCGGAAGCTGCCCTGCACATCGGCCGAGACCGGCGTGCCCGGTGGCACGTGCACGTCGGCGATCGAGCCCGACCGCATCGGCTCCCCTGTCCTCGGATCGTGGTACGTGGAGCCCGGCGGCTCCACCACGAGCGCACCCACCAGGCCGTGCTGCCACGTCCGCAGGCCGTTGACGTGATCGTGGAAGTAGGAGGTGCCCACCTGCGCGTCGGGGTACCAGCGGTAGCGGACGAACTCAGCGCTCACCGCCTCGCCCTCACCGTGGTCGTGCTCGAGGGGCCGGTCGAGGGTGACGGCGCCCGACTCGTCGAGGGCGGTGATCCGGCGGACCTCGAGCCTCCCGGCCTGGTCCAGGCCGACACCCACCAGGGCACCGACGTGGAACCGCTCCCCCGACCCCACCCTCACCTCGGTCGAACCGGCGGCGACCGACCGAGCCAGCCGCTCTCCCGCCGCTGCATATGGTCGGACGCTCTGCTCGAAGTTGAACCCCGTGTCCACCCCGTCACCACCCTGCACGTCGAACTGCACGAAGTGGATGTGGGCGCTCACCTTGCTGAAGGGGTGGTCGGCTCCGTCAGCGATCTCGTTTGTGAGCAGGACGTCGACGCAGTCCTCTCCCGCGTTGGCGCGGACCACCAGCGGTGTGCGCAGTGAGGGGTCGCCACGCACGGCGTCCGCATCCTCGGCGAGCACGAAGATCGTCCCCGCCGGGTCGATCAGGCCACTGCTCGGGTCGAGGGGAACGGGCACCTCCACGGCGCGCAGCATCAGCTCCTGCCGGGTCGTGCCCTCAGGGCACAGAGACGTCGGCCCGTCGGCACCGGGGGGTGGTGGCTCACCGTCCGGGGTCGGCGTGTCGAGGTATGGCGCAGGACCGTGACCAGGCGCGAACGGAGGCCGGCGGCCGAGCTGAGGCCGGAGCAGCGGGTACGCGGGTCGACCGGTGGTCGGCTCGAACAGGACGACGGGTCGCTCGCCAGGATGGTCGGGCTCGTGGCCCGGCCAACGCCGAGGCTCGGCCGGCTCGCCACGCACGCCACCGTCGGCCTCCACCCAGTCCCACACCGACGCGTCGTACGACCCCGGCCGTCCCGGTGGCGGGAGGTGGCGTAGGGCCTTCTCCCGCTGGGTCGGCGCCAGGTCACTCAGGTCCACGCCCACGTCGGTGGCGTCCGCCCGGTCGGCAAGCACGGGCAGCGGCGGGAGTGCGTCGGTCGATGCCGCACCGTCCTGGACGGTGTTGTAGACCCGCCAGATCCCCCACATCCCCGCGAAGTAGTGATGGGCGACGTGGCAGTGGACCAGGTGGTCGCCCGCACCCTGCTGGCAGCCCCCGGCGGAGCACTCGTGGTCCACGTCGAAGGCCTCGGAGGGCCCGAGGCTCTGCGAGTCGGTGCGCTCCGAGGGCCCGGGCAGCAGCGATGGGTGCTTGGTGAGGCCGTCACCGAACCCGGTGGGCCCAGCGCCCGGTTGACGACGCCAGCGAACGGAGCCGCCGTGCACGTGGTGGACGTGGAAGACCTCGCCGCCGGCGTGGACCACGCGCTGCTTCACCGGGTCCCCCACGTAGCTGCGCAGGATCGGGGTTGCGGGGTCACCGAACGCGTACGAGCTGTAGGCGAGGGACTCGTCGGCGAACCCGGCGACCCCTTCCTGGAGCCTCAGCCGGTTCAGGAACGGTTCGCTGCGGTAGTTGATGGCGCGCGCCGCCGGGCGGTAGGCGCCAGTGATCGGGTCGACCTGGGGCACCGTCCCGCCGCCCTCGCGCGAGATCCGGTACTCCTCGTCACCGACCTCGTGGTAGGCGAGCACGTACTCGCGGAACCGGCCTTCGGGGGACGAGATCATGGCATCCCAGCCCACGGTGCCGGCCACGCCGGTTCGAGGGTCCGACCAGGTCGAGCCGGGCGGCTCCACCACCAGCGTCCCGAACAGGCCGTGACCCGACTGGGCCCGGACGTGCCCGTGGGAGTGGAACACCCGGCTGCCCTCTGCCTCCTCGGTGGGCACCGCCCACTCGTATGTCACCACTTCCCCCGGTGCCGCCGTCGCATCCGAGTTCGCCGCCGTGGCCGCCTCGCCGGTGGCCGAGACGACCAGAGACGACGAGTGGAGGTGGAAGCTCGCCGACTCGGCCAGCCCATTGGTCAGCCGGACCAGGAGGCACTCGCCCGGGTTCACCCGCAGGACGAGCGGCTGGACAGCGTCGCCTTGCAGGCCGAGGGTGACGGCCTCGGTGCCAGCCTCGGCGGCGGCGAGGACATCGTCGAGCGCCTCGTCGAGCACGTAGGCACGTCCGGCGGGGTCGTGGTCGCCGTAGCGGTTCAGGGTGATGCTGAGGGCCACCGCGGTGATGTCGTAGCGACGGTGCGGCATCTCCTCGGTGCAGGTCGCACCAGCCGAGGTGGACTCCGATGACTGCGGCCGGAGGGCGAGACCCTCGTCGTGCTCGTGACCCGTCGGGCCCTCGAGCTGGGATGGGCTGCTCTCGTCGTGGCTCTCGTGCCCCTCGTGCCCATGCTCGGCCACCGGCGCGCCGCTGACCCCGGCGAGCGCCGAGGCCAGCAGCACGAGACCCGAGAGGAGCCGCCGCCTCACGAGACGGTGACGGTGCCCTCCATCTCGGGGTGGATCAGGCAGACGTACTCGTACGACCCCTCCTCGCTGAAGGTCACGGTGAACCCTCCGCCGAACGCGATGCCCGAGCTGAAGAACCCGGACCCGTCCCAGACGCCACCCTCGATGTCGGGTGGCGGGCCCTCCTCGTCGGGCGGGGGGTCAGGCGGGGGCGGTGGGTCGAAGCCCGCCGGCGCGAGGGCAGCCGCGACGAGGTGGAAGCCACCGTCGTCGCCGCGGCTGATTGGGACGCGGGCCTCCTCGGGGGCGTTGAAGCTGACGGTGTGGGGGCCGACGAAGGTCCACGTGACCTCGTCACCGACTCCGACCTCGATCTCATCGGGGAGGAACTCGACGACCATGGCGTTCGGGAGCTCCTCCGAACCGGCACCCGCCTGGACCTCGCCGTCGCCCGGCGACTCCGGGTCCTCGGCCGCGGGCTCGAGCTGCTCGATCAGCGCGTCGAGCTGCTCCTGACCCTCGTCGTCCACCTCGCCTGCGGACGGGATCTCCTGGTCGGCCGGCACGACGGTGACCTCGGAGATCATCTCCACGAAGTGCAGGGTGCAGAAGCCGACGTACGTTCCTGGCTCGATGTCATCGGCCAGCTGGAGCTCGAAGGTCTCACCGTCGGGGAGGAACCCAGAGTTGTAGAACACCTCCGTGCCGTCGAAGGGCGCCGGCTCGGTGACGTCGCACTGCGCGGACTCGTCCTCTGGGAGGTCCTCGCCCGCTGCGACGAAGCACGGGTTGATGCTCGACTGGTTGGCGTCACCTGGGCCCTCGGGCAGCATGGACGGCACCGCCTCGAAGGCGGCCATGAGCTCCGGCGGAGGGGGACCCTCGCTCTCGAGCTCCTCCGGCGTCAGGGCGCGGAACGCGTCGACGACGTCGGTGACGATGGAGCCGAACGAGATCGAGTGGGGCTCGCCCGTGAAGTTGCTCCGGTACACGATGGTGTCGCCCGGGTGGACCGTTACCTGGTCCGGGAAGTAGGCGAGGAACGCGGCGTTGAAGTCGTCGGCCCTCCCGTCGATCTGCACGGTGATCTCCTGCGGCCCGTCCTCGGCGCCGTCTCCCGCCTCGGTCGTCTCCGACCCCGTGCCGGCCACCCCGTCGTCGTCACTGCCGCATGCCGCCAGCAGCAGCATGACCACCGCCAGCAGCGCCAGCGGTCGCCTCCCTCGGATCATCTGGTCCTCCATCGTCGATCCGCCCCACGCCCATCCGGCCGCGCACCGGCACCGCACCGGTGGAGAGAGTCAACTGTGGGATCCCCACGCTGGGAATGGGCCGAATGGCCCATTCCCGTCTCCGCCTGTTCGCACCCCTGCCCTCGCTCTCGACCCGCGCGCGCGGCTGGCCGGAATGCCCTCCCTGGTGCAGGCTGTTGAACACGACGTCGATCCACCAGGAGCACCCGTGTCGTTCTTCCGCACCACGCCGAGCATGGTCACCCCAGACCAGGCCCTCCCCGGCCGGGACACCCCGATGCCCGTCGCCGACCAGCACCTGGTCCTCGGCACGCCCATCGCGCCGCCCTTCCCCGACGACCTCGAGGTGGCGATCGTCGCCATGGGCTGCTTCTGGGGGGCGGAGCGGCTGTTCTGGGAGCTGCCGGGCGTCCACAGCACCGCCGTGGGCTACGCCGGCGGCTTCACCCCGAACCCCACCTACCAGGAGACGTGCAGCGGCCAGACCGGCCACGCCGAAGCGGTGCTGGTCGTCTTCGACCCCGAGGCCGTGTCCTACGAGGAGATCCTCAAGGTCTTCTGGGAGGGCCACGACCCCACCCAGGGCATGCGCCAGGGCAACGACGTCGGGAGCCAGTACCGCTCTGCCGTCTACACCACCACCGACGAGCAACGGCGGGTGGCGTCAGCCACCCGGGCCGCCTACCAGGAGCGCCTCACGGCCGCGGGCCACGGCGGGATCACCACCGAGATCGCCCACGACCAGCCCTTCTTCTACGCCGAGGACTACCACCAGCAGTACCTCGCAAAGAACCCGGCGGGCTACTGCGGCCTCGGCTCCACCGGCGTCGCCTGCCCCACCGGGGTGCTCTAGGGGTCGGCTCAGGGGTGGCAGGCCGGCAGCTGACCCCCCTGGAGGAACGGGATGTAGGTCGAGACCGCGAGCGGCCCCCGGGCCAGGCCGTTGTGGAAGGCACCGGGCATCTCATGGTTGCACCCGCCCTCGAGGCGGGGGCTGCGGGCGTCGGGCCCCTGGTAGAACTGGTCGCCGACCGGGTCGTACAGCGCGAGGTACGAAGGCCCCCTCGGGGTCTGGCCGATGGAGTTGAGCTCGGCGAGCCACTCGGAACCGGGCTCGAGCTCGATGCACACCTCGCTGCCCTGCGCCGTCCCCAGGCCCCGGCACGTGGTGACCCCCTCGTTTGCGCCCGCGATCGCCACGACGTTGGCCACCCGCCGGTACAGCTTCGGGTGCTCGAACGCCGCCTTGCGGAAGACGGTGACGCCGAGCGAGTGGGTGACCACGTCGACCTTGGGGGCCCGCGTGTACCGGCGGACGGCGTCGATGAACTCGGCCACCTCGTCGGCGTTGATGTCGTTGTAGGTGAAGTAGCCCTTGCCACCGGTGTAGGAGATCGCCCAGAGCTGGTCTGGGCACCAACCTGCGGCGAGGAACCGCTCGCGGACGTCGACGGTCGCGTCGTTCTCGGCGGCCCGCCAGAACCAGGCGTCCTCCGTGGTCCCGTGGACGAAGACGACCGGGCGCAGCCGCGGCCGGCGCACGCACTCGTCGTCGCCGTCGATGTCGCCGGGGAGGACGCCGCCCCATCCGCCCACATGGGGGTCGTCCCAAGACGACAGGGTGCTCTCGGACTGGCGGTCGATTGGCAGGTACTCGACGAACCCCTTCTCGAACTCCCGCCGGGGCTCGGATGGGCCGAGGGTGTCCTCGACCATCCCGGCCCGCAGTGGAGCCAGCGGCGAGACGACGGCCAGGACGATGACGAGGACCCCGAGGCGGCGCACCCTCCAGAGTTCGCCACCGACACGGGCAGATCCTCCCGGTCTGTCACACCGCCTCGCCATGCTCGTCTCGGCTGGTGACGGCTCAGCGTGGGCTGGGCCTCGCCGCCCGCTTCGCCCGGGTGAGCTCCACCCGCTGCGGGTGCTCCTTGTAGAAGGGGTCGAGGGGGTAGCAGCCGGACACCAGACCGTTGCGGGGGGCGGTGGTGCAGTCGCTGAACGTCCGGCACACCAGACGTCGCTGCACCGGCCGGCCGGCGAGGACGTCGGCGGGCAGGTCCGGGTAGGACAGGACCATGCGACCCAGCCCCACCATGGCGGCGCCGCCCGAGGCCACCACGGCCTGGGCGACGTGGGGGACCCAGTCCTGGAGGTAGGAGTAGCCGGAGCCGACGAGGGCCAGCGTGGGGTGGGCGGCCGCCAGCTCGGCGGTGACCGCCAGGTGACGGGCCACGCCCACCAGGGGGTCTTCGGGGGGCTGGTAGCCGTCGGAGGGCGGGAAGTAGGCGGGCCGCTGGACGTGGGGGGTGTAGTAGGGGCTGCCGGCCGTGATGCCGACCAGCCCCACCCCGAGCTCGGCGAGCAGGTCGAGGAAGGCGTGGGCCTCGCCGAGGTCGATCCCCAGTCCGGTGCCGTCACCGCCGAAGGCGTGGTGGTACGGACCGGTGGTCTCGGGGACCCCGGTCCCGTCGTCTCCAGCGACGTGGGGCACGAGGTCGAAGGCCGACAGCCGCACCGCCACCGCCAGCCCCGGTGCGGATGCCCGGATGCCGCTGACGACGGAGCGGAGGAAGCGCGTCCGGCCGGCGAGGTCCCCGCCGTAGCGCCCGGGCCGGCCCGTGGCGCTGAGCAGCTCGTGGAGCAGGTAGCCGTGGCAGTGCTTGACGTCGACGAAGTCGAAGCCGGCCTGTTCTGCCAGCACCGCGGCGCTGACGAAGCCGGCCACCAGCTCGTCGAGCTCGTCGTCGCCGAGGACGTCGCTGGCCGAGGCACCGACGCGGCGGTCGAGGAGCGGGTGCTCGTAGGCGGTGCGCGGTGCCGGTCGACCACCCGGCCGGCTCCACCGTCCCGAGTGGGTGAGCTGGAGGCCGGCAACCTGCTCCTGGCCGAGGAGGTCCCGCAGGGCGGCGATGCCGTCGACGGTCGACTCGTCGAGCACGAGCTGGTTGGGGTTGGCCCGGGCGTCGGGCCGCACCGCGGTGGCCTCACCCCACACCAGTCCGCAACCGCTCGAGCCCAACCGTGCCCAGCGTCGCCGCACGAGATCGGTGGGCCGGCCGTCGACGGTTGCGTCCCACCCCTCCATGGGCAGCGCCGCGAACCGGTTGGGCACACGGAGGGTCCCGGCGCCGGCGTCGACGACGTCGAGCGGGGTGGCGAGCACCCCGTTCGGGTCGACCTCGTCGTCGACCGGGACCTCGACCCCGAGTCCGGCCAGGTGGCGTCGCAGCGCCTCCGTTGAGGCGAGCTTCTTGACCTGGGTGTACCTCACACCCACTGGCCCAGCCGCTCGACGATGTCGGCCAGCACGGCGCGATCCGATGCTGGGCGACGGGGTGCCCCTGGTGGTGTGGCGTCGCTGCCCGCCCAGCCGCGCAGCTCCAGGAACATCGCCGCGTCGTGGCGGTAGGCGGGCACCGGCGGCCGGAACGCGAACTGGCCGAGGTACTGCAACAGGTCGTTGAGCTCGTGGAACGAGGCGTCGCCGGTGGCCCAGAGGCGGTCGCGCTCAGCGAAGGCGTCGGGGGCGAAGGTGGCGAGGCCGAGCAGGTAGTCCGAGCCGTACATGACCATGTCGATGGCGAGGTCGTTCCCGGTGAGGACCATGAAGTCGGGGCGCACCTCATCCCGCAGGACGAGGCGATCCCACTCGAGGCGCCGGCTCAGCGACGAGTGCTTGGCCCCGATGCACGACGGGATCCCCATGAGGCCTCGGTAGGCGTCGAGGGAGAAGATCCTCCCGTAGGGGACGAAACTCGGGCCGAGCTCGAAGCCGATGAAGCGGTCGACCGCCGAGCCGATGGCGGCGAGCGCCGACACCCAGCCGTCCTCGGCGAGCCCGTTGAGCCCGTGGGAGGGGAAGACGACCGGCGTGCCACCGCGCGCCGCGACCGCCTCGGCCGCGGCGCGGTGCGCATCGAGGTCGACCGCAGCACCGGCGTCGTCCGCCACGAAGGCACCCGCCACGAACGACCCGCCGGTGACGGCGGCGGCCAGGTCGAGGACCCGGGCGGACGTGGTGCCGTCGAGGAGCTGGACGTAGCCGGTGTCCATGTTGACCGCCGGCGTCAGGCCCGCCTCGGCGGTGCGCGCCACATGGGCCTCCAGCGCGGGCCAGTCGACAGCGCCATCCGCCGTGTACGGGAGGAGGACGGCCGCCATCCCGGTGACCGGCCGCTCGGGAGCAAGGCGGGCGGCGACCTCCACGGTGTTCACGACCCGCACCCCCTCGACGTCGACGGCAGGCCAAGTCTCGCAGTTCGACGGAACGGCCCCCGCCGCAGGACGTCCGGCGGGGCGGCCCAGACGTCCTGAACTGCGACGTCACACCAGTAAGGTGGGTGCAGACGTTCCTCCTTGACCACACAGGGCCACCGTCTCCAACGACGTTGAAGGCCGTGATGAGCACCAAGGACGACGCCCTCGCCGAGGCCCTGCGATCCCTATCGACCTTCCTGGTGGCGGAGGCCTCGCTCGGCGACAGCCTCCGACGGGTGGCCGAGATCACCGTGGCGGCCCTGCCGGGCGCCGAGTTCGCCGGCTTCACCATGCTCGACGACAAGGGGCAGCCGACCACTGAGGTCTTCACCGACCAGGAGTCCCCCGACATCGACCAGAGCCAGTACGACAGCGGGCGCGGCCCCTGCCTCGACGCCTGGCGGCACGACCGGGTCGTCAGGCTCGACGACATCGCCGCCGGTGACGGCGGCGCCTACCCCGAGTTCTCCGCCACCTGCGCCGGCCACGGTGTCCACAGCACCCTGTCGCTGCCGCTGGTCGCGGCCGGCAGGGCCCTCGGCGCCATGAACCTCTACTCCGGCCGCCGCCACGGGTTCTCCGACGACGACGAGGCACTCGGGGTGGACCTCGCCGTCGCCGCAGCCGCCGTGCTGGCCAACGCCGTCGCCTACTGGGACGCCCTCGAGCTGGGCGAGCAGCTGACCGAGGCCATGGCGAGCCGGGCGGTCATCGAACAGGCCAAGGGCATCTTGATGGCCGCCTCACCGGGCAGGACAGCCGACGATGCCTTCGATCTGCTGCGCCAGGCCTCGCAGCGAGAGAACATCAAGCTCCGAGAGGTCGCCCAGCGCATCGTGGAGCAACGCAGCCTCGTCGACTCGGAGTGAGCGACGGCGTCAGGGGGCGCCGGCGCGGTCGAACACCGCGGGGCTCGGCCCATCCCCCGGCTCATCGCCCCGGGTGAAGACCCGGCCGACGAACGGCGAGGTCATGGCCGCGAGGAGGGCGCTGTAGTCGACCGCGAAGCGCACCTCCGACCCGACGGGGAGGGTGGTCGCCCCAGTGTCCAGCACGAGGTGGTCGCTGCTGGCACCGAGGACCGCCATCCCCGGGGGCGCTCCGAGCCCGGCGGGATCGACATCCTGCCGGCCGAGGGCCACGATGGCCTGGGAGATGGTGCCCCGGTCGACCACGGCGGTGGAGGCGCCGAAGGCGGCCTGGTTGATCTCGCCCCAAGGCTGCGTCGGCTTCACCTTGGCCTCGATCACCTCGGCGACCAAGGTGATGGCGTCGGTGTGGAGGCCATCGACCGGACGCCGGCGAAGGGTCTCGCGCCCGAGGAGGATTGCTTCACCGAGGCGGAGGTCGTTGACGAGACCGACGTCGCCAGACCCGAGGGCCCAGTCCAGGTTGGCCGAGTTCCCGCCTGATACCACGTCGAAGCTCACCCCGAAGGTCGACTCGAGCGAGGTCGCCAGCGACGACAGCTCAGCCATGTTGCGGGCATCGGGCGTCACGCCGCTCTGGCAGGCCAGGTTGGTGCCGATGCCGACGAGGTCGATGGAGGGGAGGCGGAGGGTCTCCCGGACGGTCGCCGCGACGTCCCCCGGCAGGATGCCCTCCCGGAGGTCGCCGAGCTCCACCATGAGGACGACGCCGTGTCGCTTGCCCTGGGCGCCGGCCGCCGCCGAGAGGGCCGCCAGCACGGTGAGCTCACTGTTGAGGCTGACCTCGACGTGCTCGACCACCCGGTCGACCTGGCTCAGCATCGGCGAGCGGATCAAGGTCATGGGGGCGGTGATCCCAGCGTGGCGCAGGGTCTCGACGTTCTCGATCCGGGACTCCCCGAGCGAGCGGACACCGGCCTGGAGGAGCTCCCGGGCGACCTCGGCCGACCCCAGCGTCACCTTGGTGACGCCGGTGACGGCGATCTTGCGGGCGGCGAGGCGGGAGACGAGGGTCGCGGCGTTGTGGCGGATCCGGTCGAGGCGCAGCTCCAGTCTCGGACCGCTCACGAGGTTGCCGCGACCAGCTTCACCTCGAGCTGGGGGAAGGCGCCGAGCACCATGTCGACCAAGCGGTCCGGCGATCGGGTGAGGGCGTCGGTCGCTGGGATCCCGAGCTCGGCTTCGTAGCCGATGATGGCGGCAGTCACCTCGGCGTCGGTCATGTCCTCGTGGTTGATCGTGAGGCCGATGACCCGCGTGTCGGCGAAGGTCTGGATCAGGTTGATCTCGCTCGCCGGGGTCGGCATCGCCACGCCGGGGAAGTCACCGAGCGTGCGCCGGGCCGGCGCGTGCTGGAGGACCACGGCATGGGGTTGGCTGCCCCGCAGGATGAAGCTCGACGAGAGGTAGGCAGGGTGGCTGAGCGCGCCCTGACCCTCGATGACGATCACATCGGGGTGTTCGCCCTCGAATGCCTCCACCACCGTCGCCTCCATCTCGCCCGAGCAGAACTGGCACGGGATGGCGTCGAGTGCCACGCCGTAGCGCGCACCCTGGATGAGGCCGGTCTGGCCGGTGCCGACCATGACCGCCCTGATGCCACGCTCGTTGAGCGCCTGGGTGAGGAGCGTGGCCGTCGTGCGCTTGCCGATGGCGCTGTCGGTGCCGAGCACGGCGATGCGAGGGCAGGTGACCTCGGCGATGCGCCCGCTGAACAGGCGCAGATCCTTCTTGTCGCGCGGCCGGCGCACGTCGAGGATCGTCACGCCGTTCGCGGCGGCTGCGGCGGCGAACTCCGGGTCGTCGTTCAGGAACTCATGGAGGCCGTTGACCAGGTGCATCCCGCGACCGATGGCGTCGAGCATGACGAGGCGCTCCGGCGCGGAGAGCATGCCGCTCGACGGCGCCACCCCGAAGATGAAGACGTCGGGGGTGCCACCCACGAGCGAGATCGCGCCGGCCAGGTCGCGCACGATGGGGATCGAGCTCACCTCGCCGTCGAGGACCTCGCCGGCGTCGAGGCCTGCCTGCCAGCTGTCGATGACCGCCACGATCTCGTAGCGCTCGGAGTGCCGGACCAGCCCGTTGGCCGTCTTGCCATCGCCTGCGCCGAAGTTCGCCTCGCAGTAGACGACGGCGGTCGGACGGGCCGGCAACGCACGGGCGGGCGCGACGACGGGAAGGGGTGCGGAGGGCACGAACATGGGGCTCCTCAGAGCTGGACTCAGAGGAGGCGACCAGATGGCTCGGTCAACGACGACCGGAGCGAAGAGAAGAGGTCCCCGCTAAGCAAGGGTGAGCGGCCGAGTTTACCGCTCAACCCGTGGTTCCGCCCCTTGGGCGCCTCCCGGCGTCGAAGCGGGGTGTGGCCCGCAGCAGCGGGGAGGCATCGAGCTGCTCGTCGAACGCCTGGTGGCTCGCCCGTTCGAAGAGCCGGGAGCGACCGGTCACCACGGCGGCGTCACCGGACACGCGGAGGAACGAGCCCTCGTACATCGCGACCACCGGGCAGTCGTTCTCCTCCAGGAACTCCTCGATGCGCTCGGCACGGGTCTCGCCCATGAAGGTCGAGTCGGGCTCGGCATCGAGGTAGTGGAGGTTGATCTGGAAGGGGATCAGTGCGAGCGCATCGAGGCTCGGGGGCATGCAGATCGGCATGTCGTTCGTGGTGCGGATGGTGGGACAGGCCACGTTGGTCCCCGCAGACGCCCCCATGTAGCGGGTGGCTCCCTCTCGCACCCGTTGGCCGAGCCGCTCGAGCACTCCGAGGCCGTAGAGCGTGTCGAGCAACCGGAAGGTGTTGCCACCACCCATCATCACCACCGGGGCCTCGAGGATGGCCCGGGCGGGATCAGCCGACCGGTGCGCCGATGCGACGTCGACGCCGAAGCCGCCGAGCGCGGCGGTGGCCCGGTCGGCGTAGTCGTCCCAGTCGGCCAGGGCATAGGGGATGAACACCACCGCGTCGCCGTCCACCAGCTCGACGATCTCGTCACGGGCGTGCGAGTACATCGTGCTGCCGTGGTTGGTGGAGTTCGACAGCAGGAGGAGGTCCATCCGCGACCAGGTCAGCCGAGGGTGAAGCGGTAGACGTTCGTGTACGACGAGTTCTTAGAAGTCATCGGTGAACTCGTGGGTCGGTAGCGAGCGAAGGTGTGCGGACATGTGCGGCACGGTGAACGCCACGAGCCCGCGCTCGGGGGCGTAGACGAGCCCCTTGTTCAGGAGACCGTCGCGCTGGACGGACACAGCGGATTGGCGTCGACCGAGCTTGGCCGCCACGTCGGCCGTCGCCACGCCGCCATCGCCGAGTGCCGCCATGGCATGCATGTATCGCCTTTCGGCTGGCGTTGCCCTGTCGTAACGCGGACCGAAGAACGAGCGACGCAGCTGGTCTTCGGCGAGCGGCGATGCCGCTGCGACATCCGCTTCGTCGATCGGACTGTCGATCGCCGCGTCCCAGACGAACTTCGCGTGTGTCTGGATGAAGAACGGGTATCCGCCCGCCAGAGAACGCAGTGCTCCCAATGCGGCTGCTTCGAAGGCAACACCGAGGTCCTCGGCGGGCTCGACGATGGCCAGGTCCTGGGCCTCGCCGACGAGTGGACCGACGGTGCGAAGGTCGAAGAGGCGCTCAGCGTAGGACTTGGCGTCCGAGAGGACCTTCCCGACGGTGGGCAAGCCCGCTCCGACGACCAGCGCTGGAAGGCGCTCCTGGTTGATGCGGTGGCACGCACCGACGACACCGGCGAGGTGCTCGGATCCGGCGTCTTGCAGTTCGTCGATCAGGATCACCGCGCCGACGCCCTCCTCCCTGGCCGCAGTTCCGAGCTCGATGAGCAACTCGGTGAGGTCGGTCTCCAAATCACCGGAGTCTGCAACACCAGGCTCTGGGTCGACGTCGAGGGTGATGCCTCCGCGCGACACCGAGGCACCGGCCGTCCGGATGAACGAGGCAGCCACCCGCTTCAGTCGCTCGACGCGTTGGGCATTGCGGTAGCGACGGCTCACCTGGCGAAGGAGATCGGCAACTGCGTCACCGAGCTGGTGACGCAGGTCCACGGTCGCTCGCGCTTCGATGTGACTGGCGGTCCAGCCGGCAGCCTCTGCCTGAGACCTCCATTGGAGGAGGAGGACGGTCTTGCCGACGCCTCGTAGACCTGAGAGCACGAGCGGCTGCACCGTGTTGCCGATCGTTGCCCGTCCCAGGAGTGTGTCGAACGCAGCGATCAAGTCGTCCCGTCCTGCCAGGTATGGCGGCGGGGTGCCCGCACCAGGCGAGTAGGGGTTCCTGACAGGGTCCACGATCATACTCTATGTCGCCGTCTGTGAATCTTCATAGATGGTGAGAGAAAGTCTCATAACACAACGCGGAGCACCTCTGATCCGCCTCAACTCCGCGAGCGTCTGCGGCGTCGGAGATGATCGGCTACGACTGATGTCGATCACCGGATGTCTGCGCGCACCACCCATCGGGCGGCTGGCGAGGCAAGGCCACCTGGGCCGATGCGCCTGCGCCAGGGAGGCGTGGTTGCGTACAGACGGCGAGTCAGGACGATAGACCGAGGAGAGTCAGCCTTCTAGCTCGTACCGGTAGACGTTGGTCTCCCGCTGCACGAAGCCGAGCTTGCGGTAGAGGGCGTTGGCAGCCTCGCGGGAGGGGCGGCTGGTGAGCTCGACGGTGCGGGCTCCGAGGCGCCGCGCCCGGTCGAGGGCGGCCTCGTTCAGCGCCTCACCCACCCCGCGGCCACGAGCGGCCTCATCGACGACCACGTCCTCGATCCAGGCCCGCATGCCCGTCGGGATGCGAAACACCACCAGCGTGAGGCTCCCGACGATGTCGCCGCTGTCGCTGTCGAGGGCCAACAGGACCATGGTCCCCGGCGCGGCGAGCATCTCGTCGAGCGCGGCGCGGTCCGGCGGGGGGGACGTCCGCGACAGCTGCGGCACGAGGCGCTCGAACGCCTCCACCACGGCCGAGGTGACCTCGGATGCTTCCTGCACGACGACGCTCATGGTGCCGACCGTACCCCTGCCCACCGATGGCGGCGCCGCCTCACGGACCGGGCGGCACCGGCTGCGGCGCCGGTGGCCCCACGTACCGGGCGCTGGGCCGGATCACCCGCGGGTCGCGTGCCTGCTCGAGGACGTTGGCGCACCACCCGATCGACCGGCTGGCGGCGAAGGTGGTGGTGAACGCCTCTCGGGGCAGGCCGCACCGGGCCATGACCACCCCGGCGTAGAACTCGACGTTGGTGCTGATGCGCTGCCCGGGCCGGAGCTCGTCAAGGGTGCGGGTGATGATCGGCTCGACCGCCACGGCCAGGTCGACGAGCCGGCCTCCGAGGCGCAGGGCGACCTCCCGCAGCAGCACGGCCCGTGGGTCGGGGCCCCGGTAGACGGAGTGGCCGAAGCCCATGATCCGCTCCCCATGGCCGACGGTGGCACGCACCCAGGCGGCGGCAGCACCGGGCTCACCGATGGCGTCGAGCGCGTCGAGCGCACGGCTCGGGGCGCCGCCGTGACGCGGACCAGAGAGGGCGCCGAGGGCGCCGACGACGGCTGAGCCCAGGTCGGCACCGGTGGAGGCGATCACCCGGGCGGTGAAGGTCGACGCGTTGAACCCGTGGTCGATGGTGGTGATCAGGTACTGCTCGAGGGCCCTTGCAACGTCCGGGTCGGGGACCTCCCCCAGGTGCTGGTGGAGGAGGTGGGCGGCGTGACCCAGCTCGGGGCGAACGGCCACGGGCTCCTCACCTTGCCGCAACCTCAAGAGGTCCCCGGACATCGCCGACCTCGGTGTCGGTGACGAGCAGGCCCTTCAGCCCCGGCGGCACCTCGACCATCGGCCCGATCCTAGGAGCCCGAAGGGTCAAGGATCGCCGAAGGTGGGAAGGATCCGTGCATGAGAACCCTGCTGATCATCCTCGTGGTCCTGCTCCTGCTCGGCGCCTTCGGCGGCTTCACCATGCGCGGCCGCGGCCGCCGGGGCATCTGAGCCCGCGGGCGCTCGACGACCGGCTGGAGGCGGCCAAGAGCCGTCTCCCGCCGACGGTCGGCGCCCTCATCGACGCCATCCGGGAGAACGAGCTCCTGCTCTTCGCCGGGGGCTTGGCCTTCTACGGCCTCATCTCGATCGCCCCCTTCGTCGTCATCGGCTTCTGGATCGCCGGCGGCATCGTCGGGGAGGACGGCCTCCGCCAGCTCGGCGCCAACCTCGACGAGCTGGCCCCGGGCGGCGCCGACGTCTCCGGCGCGATCGACCAGCTCGCGGGGATCGACACCGGCATCGGGGTCAGCGCCCTGATCGCCGCCCTCTGGCCGGCAACCGCCTACGGCGGCGGGCTGGTTCGCGCCTTCGAACGCATCTCCCAACGCCCGAAGCGAGTGGCCCAAGGGCTGCGCGGCCGGGCCAAGGCGCTCCTCTTCGTCATCCTCCTACCGGTGTTCGTGCTCGGCGCGCTGGCCACGTCGTACCTGGCGACGAACGTCCTCGGCGACGGAGCGCTGCTCATGGTCGCGGGGTGGGCGCTGGCGCTGATCGCCGGCACGGCGGCCGGGCTGGTCACGCTCGCCGTCATCTATCGGGTCTTCGGGCCCGACCCCCTGCCGCTTCGGTCGCTGCTCCAGGGCGCCGGAGCCGCCGCGGCCGCCATCTCCGTGATGTCGCTCGGCTACATCGTCTACCTGGGGCAGGGCGCCGACTTCGAGGAGCGGGTGGCGGGCAGCGGCTTCGCCGCAGTCGTCCTGCTCGCCCTCTGGCTGTACCTCGCCAACGCCATCCTGCTCACCGGCTTCTGCCTGGCCCGCAGCTGCGCCGGCGAGACCGCCGACCCTGACGAAGTCCCCGGTGCCCCCTCCCGGGACGAGCGCGTCCGCGCCCGCGCCTGACGGTCCGGCGGGGACGGGAGGACCAAACCGGTACCCTCGGACCCATGGAGCACGTCCGCTGGATCAGCCGACCGGCGCTCCACCGTCCGGTCGTCATCGCCGCCTTCGAGGGCTGGAACGACGCCGGCGACGCCGCCAGCACGGCGGCGCGGTGGCTCCGGGGCCGCTGGGCGCCCGATCCCATGGCCGAGATCGACCCGGAGGACTTCTTCGACTTCACCACCACGCGCCCCCAGGTGGTGCTCACCGACGGGGTGACCCGGGAGATCGAGTGGCCGTCCACCGAGCTGACCTCGGGAAGCGGCGCCGGGGTCGACACCGTCGTCGTCGTCGGCACCGAGCCGCAGCTGCGGTGGCGCACCTTTGCCGACCAGGTGGTCGCCGTCGCCGAGCAGCTCGACGCCAGGCTCGTCCTCACCCTCGGCGCCCTCCTCGCCGAGGTCCCCCACACTCGCCCCACGTCCATCATCGGCACCTCGGTCGACGACGAGCTCATCGAGCGCCACGAGCTGCGCCGGTCGAGCTACGAGGGACCCACCGGGATCGTCGGCGTCCTCCAGGACCGCTGCACCGCCGCCGGGATCCCCGGCGCGTCGCTCTGGGCGGCCGTGCCGGCGTACGTGCCCGGTGCCCCGTCCCCCAAGGCCGCCCTCGCCCTCGTGGAGCGCACCGCCGAGCTGCTCGCCGTCCCGGTGACCGTCACCGACCTCGAGATCGCCGCTGCCTCCTACGAGCGACAGGTCACCGAGGTGGTCGTCGACGACGAGGAGATGACCGAGTACGTGACCCGCCTCGAAGCCCGCTACGCCGCCCAGGAGGCCGGCGGCACCGGCGACGAGCTGCCCTCCGCGGCCTCGCTGGTCGACGAGGTCGAGCGCTTCCTGCGCGAGCAGCGCGACTGAGCGCCGGGCCCGGAGGTCAGGGTCGCTCCGGGGCCCACCTCGGCCACGGGCGAGCCTCCTCGAGCACACGGGCCAGCCGGAGCACGACCTCGTCGGCGTGACGCCGCGCCATCACCTGCAAGCCCACGGGGAGGCCGTCGGCGCCGAGCCCGGCGGGCAGCGAGCACGCCGGGCCCCAGCAGAGGTTGGCGAGCATCGTGAAGGGGGTGGCCATGGCGGGGCCCACCGGGCGGCCGGCGATCTCGTCGGGCGGTGGGCCCTCGGCCGCGAAGGCGGTGACGGCCGTCGTCGGGGTGAGCCACACGTCGACGTCGTGGAAGAGCGCAGCGGTCTCGCGTTGGAGCTCCAGGCGACGCTGGAGGGCGCGGGCGTAGCGGGAGACCTGGTAGGACTCCGTCTGCTCGAACACCTGGCGAACGTAGAGGGTGAGGTCGTCAGCCCGCTCGGGCCACATCCCGGGCTCGAGATCGAGCCAGAGGTCGACGGCGCCCGAGGACATCCAGGCCCGCACCGGGTCGGTGAGCGACACCTCGCGCTCCACCCACGTCATGCCGGCGGCCTCGACGAGGTCCCCGGCGGCGGACCGGGCAACCTCCTCGACGTCGGGCGCCACCGCGGCGAAGCCGAGGTCCGAGGACCACGCCACCCGGAGGCCGGACACGTCGAGCGAGGCGATGGCCTGCTCGTAGACCACCCCGGCGGGCGGCAGGGAGAGGCGGTCGGCCTCGTCGGGCCCGGCGGTGACGTCGAGGTGCCGGGCGGCATCGGCGACCGTCGTGGTGACCACGCCCACGACTGACGTCTGCGACGCCTGGGCGCTGGGGTTGGCGATGCGGCCGTGGCTGGGCTTGAACCCCACCAGGCCGGCGAAGGCCGCCGGGATCCGGGTCGAGCCGCCGCCGTCGCTGGCGGTGGCCATCGGCACCATGCCCGAGGCGACTGCCGCTGCCGAGCCCCCTGACGAGCCGCCTGGGGTGCGGCTCGGGTCCCATGGGTTGCGGGTCACGCCGGTGACCCGGTTCTTGGTGAAGTTGAGGGTGCCGAACTCCGGCGCCGCCGTCTTGCCCAGCGGCACCGCGCCCGCTGCCCGCATGCGCGCCACGTGGAGCGAGTCGCGGGCGGCCGGCGGGTGGTCGGCGTACACCAGCGAACCGTGGCCCGTGGTGAAGCCCGCACAGTCCTCGAGGTCCTTCACCCCGAACGGGACGCCCGCCAGCGGGCCGGGGTCGTCGCCCCTCGCCACCGTGGCGTCCACCGCCTCCGCCGCCCGACGGGCCAGACCCTCATCGACCACGACCCAGGCGTTGAGCGCCGGGTCGGCCTCGGCGACCGCCGCCAGAGCCTCGTCGAGCACCTCCACGGCACGGCGTCGACCGGCGCGGACCGACTCGGCCACCTCGATGGCGCTGTCGCGGATCACGAGCGGGGGGTGAAGCCGGCGAGCACGGGGGCGACTCTACCCACCGCTCCGGGGCGGGGGACGGCGACACTACGCTGCGGGCTCTGGAGGCCCCATGACCGATCTCGTGCCGACCTGCGTGTGGCGGACCACCTCCGCGCTCATCCTGGCGCTCGACGATCGCTTCGGCGAGCCGGTCGATGCCTACGTGAACGGCTCCCAGGTGTGGCTGCGCGACGACGGGCCGGGCGGCATGACCCTCGAGTGGCGCCTCCACCCGGCACCCGGCTACGCCCGCCCGCCGGCGCTGACCACCCATGAGGTCTTCTCCACCGTCGCGCTCGCCCTGGCGACCGGGGGCGAGCTGCCAGCCGAGCCTGCCTCGCTGTGGGACGGCCTCGAGGCGTTCGCCGCCTACGGCGAGGAGGTGGAACCCGCCCCGCTCGCCGCGGCGGCGACCGACGCCCTGGGGATCCCCCCGGACGGGGCGGGGGTCGCCGACCACCGCGCCATCGGTGATCAGTGGGAGGCCACCGGCGGCCGCCTGTCGATCGTGGCCGCGGTCCTCGACCAGCTCGGCGACGCCCCCTAGTCAGACATCGGGGTCCGCGGGGTCGTCGTCGCGCCACATGGGGCTGCGGGGGGCGTCGAAGAGCACGTCGACCGGCTCACCCCGGATGGCGGCGAAGGCCTGGGGACCCCACCGCTCGGCGCCGGCGAGGGGCTCGGGGAGGGCGTCCTCCGCGAACCAGCCCACGTCGGTGCACTCCAGGGGGTGGGCGCGCAGCTCGCCACCGACGGCATGGCAGTGGAACACCAGCGAGTAGAGGGGGATGCGGGTGAAGCCGAGGCGCAACCCGTCGAGCACGGCGATCAGGCGCTCGGGGACGCACTCGATCCCCGTCTCCTCCTCGACCTCCTTCATCGCCACCTCGGCGGCCGAGTACCCGACGTCGGCCCATCCGGTGGGGTAGAGCCACACCCCCGAGTCGGCGCGCTGCACGAGCAGGATCTCACCGTCGTCGTTGCCGACGACGGCCCCCACAGCGGTCTTTGGCGTCACGTAGCCCGCGACACCCTTGCCCACGAGCTTCATCCACTCGGCGATCAGATCGGCAGGGTCACCGGAGCCGGCGGCGCGGGTGCGCATGTCGGCCGCGACCTTCAGGACCTCCTCGAAGCGCTCACGCTCGTAGAGGTTGTCGGTGAAGCCGAGGCCGGTGCGGGCGATCCCGGCGAGCGCCTCGCTCCACCGCAGGAGATCCCGATGCGAGACCGGCCGCTCGTCCACACCCTGGAGGGTACCGAGGCGCCCGCCCGACTACAGCGAGACCTGGTGGAGCACGGCGCGCTCGAGCTCTCGGAGGTGGTCGCGGTCCACGACCTTCGACCCCGTGGCGGTGCGGACGTAGAAGGTGTCGACCGCCTCGTCACCGAGGGTGGAGATGCGGGCGGTGCGGATGTCGAGGTCCAGGTCCGCCAGCGCCCTCGTGATCCGGTACAGGCGACCGATGGCGTCGGGCGCACGGACCTCCACGACCGTCGACGTGCCCGAGGCCGTGTTGTCGATGCGCACCGTCGGTGCACCGAGCAGGGACGCACCGCGGGCAGGCCGGCGGGCGGTGCGCAGCCGCTCAGCCATTCGGGCTTCGAGGGCGATCCGGCCTTGGAGCGCCAATTCGACGTCGCGGGTGAGCGCGTCCCAGTCGATCCCCTGCGGGGGCGGGGACACGCGGAACCTCGACGCCGCCATCCCGGCGTCGTCGGAGGCGGCGTCGGCGGCAAGCACCCCCACCCCGCCGAGCGAGAGCGCCCCCGCCACCCGGCTGAGGGTGCCGGGACGGTCAGGTGCGACCACCGTGAGGACGAGGTCGACGCCCTGCACCACGGTGGCCCCGGCCTTCATCAGCTCGGCGACCTCCGGTGGGGGGAAGCCCTCCCCGATGCGCTCGGCGGCGACCCCGCCCCGCAGCACGTGGGCGGTGCGGTCCACCAGCTCGCCGACCAGCTCGGCCTTCCACGGCCCCCACGCCGAGGGCCCCGTCGCCAGCGCATCGGCCTCGGTGAGGGCGGCGAGCAGCTCCAGGACCTCGAGGGAGCCGACAGCGTCGGCGACGGCGACGATCACGTCGTCGTCGCTGAGGTCGCGCCGGGTGGCGACGTCGGGGAGCAGGAGGTGGTGTCGCACCAAGGCGACGAGGACGTCGACGTCGGCCGGCGGGAAGCCCATGCGATCCGCGATGGTGCCCATGAGCTCCATGCCGACCACGGTGTGGTCCCCGGGCCAGCCCTTGCCCAGGTCGTGCAGCCAGGCGCCGACGAGCAACAGGTCCGGGCGCCGGACGGTGGACACCAGGCGGGCGGCGTTGGCGGCGGCCTCGCACAGGTGGCGGTCGACGGTGAAGCGGTGGAGGGCGTTGCGCTGGGACTTCGAGCGCGTGGGCTCCCACTCGGGGAGGACCCGCTCGAGGATGCGGCGCTGGTCGAGCGCCTCGAGCACCCCGATGGCCGCACGACCGGTGCCGAGGAGCTCGACGAGGGCGAGGCGAGCCGCGTCGGGCCACCGCTCCGTGAGCACGGGGGCCTGTCCCGCGAGCCGGTCGAGCGTGGTGCGGTCGATTCGAGCGCCGTGGGCCGCGGCCGCAGCCCCCACGCGCAGGGCCAGCGACGCGTCCCCGGCCACGTCGGCCTCGTGGGTGATGTGCGCGCTGCCCTCCCGGACGACCACGCCCGGTCCGGCATGCCGCTCGCGACGGACGGCCCGACCGGAGGGTCCGGTGACGGCCGAGCGGAGGCGGGCCCACGTCTCGTCGGACCGCCACGCCACCACCCGGGCGGCCGCAGCCACCTGCGACATCAGGGCATCGGCGTCACCGAGGTCGAGTGCCCGCGCCACGTCGTCCTGTCGCTCCAGTAGGAGCACGTCGCTCGGGCGGCCCGTCAGGCGGTGCAGCTCCACACGCACGTCGAGGAGCAGCGCCTCGGCGGCGCCCACCGCACCGGCGTCGCCCTCCAGCAGCACCCGGCGCGCCGCCTCGGCCCACACCAGGGCGTGGACGTCGCGCAACCCGCCCCGCCCGTCCTTGATGTCCGGCTCGAGCAGGAACGCGACCTCCCCGGCAGCCAGATGGCGCTCGTCGACCCGGTCAGCGAGGCGGGCCAACCACCGCGAGCCGTGGGTCCGCCACTGCGCCAGCGCCCGCTCGGCCAGTCCGGTCGAGGTGGCGACCTCGCCAGCGAGGTGCCGCACGGAGAGCGATGCGGTGGCCGTCTCGAGGTCTTCCCCGGCCAGCGCCAGCGCGTGGCGTGGGCTGCGCACGGCATGTCCGAGCTTCACGCCGGCGTCCCAGATCGGGTACCAGAGGCGCTCGGCCACCTCGGCGACGTCGGACCGCCCGGTGTCGAGCAGCCATAGGTCGAGGTCGCTACCCGGCGCCAGCTCCCCACGTCCGTAACCGCCCACGGCCACGAGGGCGAGGCCGTCAGGGTCGCCGCCGCAGGCCGACTCGAAGAGGCCCACCACCCACCGGTCGGTCTCGGTGGCAAGCGCCCGGCACAGCGCCCGACCGCGCAGCGACCG
Organism: Acidimicrobiales bacterium; assembly: GCA_035512495.1. Lineage (NCBI taxonomy): Bacteria > Bacillati > Actinomycetota > Acidimicrobiia > Acidimicrobiales > Acidimicrobiales bacterium. The sequence continues at coordinate 12,784 of DATKDW010000082.1, read as the reverse complement.
GTCGGCGACGACCGCCTCGCGACCGCTCAGCGCTCCCTCGCCGCCGTCGCCGGGGTCGCCGGTAGGGGTCACGACGACGACGCCTCCGCCACCGCCTGGGCTGCCTTCCTGGCGGCGATCAGCACGGGATCCCACACAGGGGAGAACGGCGGCGCGTACGCCAGGTCGAGCTGCGTCATCGCCTCGACGGTCATCCGCGCGTGGAGGGCGGTGGCCACCACGTCGATGCGCTTGGCCGCCCCGCTCTTGCCCACGATCTGGGCGCCGAGGAGCCGTCCGCTGCCCTGCTCGGCGACGAGCTTCACGGTGATGGGGGACGCGCCGGGCAGGTAGCCGGCGCTGGTGGTGCTGTCGACGGTGACGGCATGGTGCTCGAACCCGTCGCGGGTGGCCTCCGCCTCGGTCAGGCCCGTGCGGGCCACCTCGGTGGCGCAGACCTGGACCGCAGCGGTGCCGACGACCCCGTCGAAGGTGGCGTACCCGCCGCCGATGTTGGTGCCGGCGACCCGGGCCGCCTTGTTGGCGACGGTGCCGAGGGCCACGTGCGTGCTGCGCCCGGAGACGAGGTGTCGCACCTCGCAGCAGTCACCGGCCGCCCACACGCCCTCGGCACTGGTCCGCTGACGGCGGTCGACGGCGATGGCGCCGCTGTCACCGAGCGCCACCCCGGCGTCGGCCGCGAGCTCGACGTTGGGCTCCACCCCCATGCCGAGGATCACCAGGTCAGCCGGCAGGTCGCCGGCACCGGTGTGGACGACACCGTCCTCGAAGGCCTCGACGATCGTGCCGCAGCGCACCTCGATGCCGTGGCTCCGCATGGCCGCGCTCACCAGCGCCCCCATGTCGGGGTCGAGGGTGCCCATGACCTGGGGGCCTCGCTCGACCACGACCACCGCGCTCCCCCGCCGGGCGAACGCCTCGGCCATCTCGAGGCCGATGTAGCCGCCGCCCACCACCACCACGTCCTGGCACGGCGTCCGCTCGGCGTACGACAGCAAGGCGGTGGCGTCGGCCAGCGTCTGGACGCCGTGCACGGAGTGCCCGTCGATCCCGGGCAGCGGTGGCCGGCGGGGGCGGGCGCCGAGACCGAGCATCAGGTGGTCGAAGCCGAGGCTGAAGGTCCTGCCGCGCTCGAGGTCGCGGACCTCCACCCGCCGGGAGCCAAGGTCGATGCCCACCGCCTCGTGCCGCGTGCGGACGTCGATCCGGGAGCGGTCGCGGTGCTCTTGCGGGGTGCGCACCACCAGGTCCGCGACGGCGCCCACCTCGCCCCCGACGAGGTAGGGGATGCCACAGGCCGAGTAGCTCGTGTGGGGGCCACGCTCGAGCGCCACGATGTCGAGGTCGCCGCGGAGGCGGCGGGCCTGCGACGCCGCGGCCATGCCGCCGGCATCGCCACCGATCACCACCAGCCGCTCGCCCACCGGACGAGGCTAGACCGCACCGTGAGGGTGCGGTCACCGACGGTGCACCACAATGGGCACCATGGCCGTGCGCCGCGACTGCCGCCACTACTCGACCCGTTCGACGACGGGCGGCGACGTGCTGCAGCGCTGCCGCCTCGACGCCAACGAGGAGATGCCCTTCGCCTGCCCCGAGGGCTGCCTCTTCTTCGAGCCACGCCCGATCACCGACGCCGGCTGGGAACGCGGCCTGGGCTGACCGCCCGGTCGGTCCGTCACCCGGGGCGGAGCACCTCGTCGAGATCGCGGAAGAAGCGTGACCTCGGGAGGGCGTCACACCCGGTCGCGGACGCGGCCTCGAGGAGGCCGACGTCGACGTGACTGGCGAAGCCGACCACCCGACCGGCGGCAGCCACGACCGCCGGCAGGGCCTCCAGCACGCCGGGCCGGGCGAGGTCCACCACCACCACGTCGGCCCCCTCGGCCATCGCCACGAGGCCGGCCACGTCACCAGCCGCCTCGACGCCCGGATGGGCGTCCAGCACGCGCGAGCGGTCCATCAGGTCCGGGACGTATGCCACGGCCCGCAACCCTCAGCCCTGCCCGAGGGTGCGCTTGTGTCCGTGGCGGGCGAGGTGGGAGCGGGCTCTCGCCGCCCCCCAGCGCAGACCGGGCTCGTGCAGCGCCGGGTCGACGTCGGCGAAGGTTCGGGGGGTGAGCCCGTATTGGTCGTGAGGGAAGTGGCGCTCGTCGAAGGCGTCCCGCACCACACCGGGGACCCCCGCCTCCCGCAGGACCGCCGTCGGGAAGCGGACGGCGTCACGGATCACGCCGAGCGGCGTCGTCGGCTGCTCGTCGGGGCCGGCGTCGGCCATCCGCCGCAGCTCCGCGCCGACCTCGTCGGCGGCTCGCCGCCCGGCCACCTCAGCCGCTTGGCTGACTTCGGCGGGGACCTCCCCCGCCCACGCCCGATGGAGCTCCCCGACCGACCGGACCACCCAACCCGGCAGCGCCGATTCGACACCCAGTGCCAGCTCCAGCGTCGCCACGCGCAGCTCGGCGTCCTCGGGCTGGTGGTTGGCGGCATGGTTGGCGGGCTGGTCCATCGCTGGCCATGCTGGCCGACATGGCCCCGGTCCGCACCTCCACGTCCCGGTGATCATCAGGGCCGTGTCGGTCTTCGAGGGCGTGGTGTACCACTGCTACGCCGTCGACACGTCCAACCCCTGCCGCCCGACGCTCGAGGTGGAGGCGCTGGTCCGCGACGGCGACGTCGACGCCGGCCCGCTGCTCGTCACCGTCGCCGACTACGCGGCCCTGGCCGGGGGACCCGAGGTCGTGGCGCCGTGCCTGATGGGGCTCCGCGAGCGTGGGCGCATCGTCGACCACCTCGGCGCCGCCCACCTGTCGTTCCCGTTCTGGACCCCGGTGGAGCTCGAGCACCGGTAGCGACTGGCTCAGCGGAAGGCGAGGCCCTCGAAGTCGCCGGACGAGCGCCACTCGTCGATGTAGCGGAAGAACGCCATGGCGCCCTGCGGGTAGCCGACGTTGAGCTTGGCGGCGGGGCCGGGGTCCTGGCCCTCGTTGTTGTAGTAGCCGGGGGTGCAGTCTGGCGAGCCCAGCATCCGTCCGCCGCCGGTGAGCAGGAGGTCGATCCAGGCCTGCTCGGCCTCCTCGGTCACCTCGACCTCGTCGAAGCCGTGGTCGAGGGCTTGCTTGACGACCGTGGCGATCGTCCGGCCCGACTCCGTGAGGTTGTGGGGGATGTTGGAGATGAGGTTGGCGCCCTGGGTCGGCTGGACGATGAAGGCGTTGGGGAAGCCGTGCACGTGGATGCCGTGCTTGGTGCGCATGCCGTCGGCCCAGTGCTCGGAGAGCTTCACCCCGTCGCGGCCGGTCAGGTCGTAGCCCGCCCGGCGGGTGTACTCGGTGCCGACCTCGAAGCCGGAGGCGTAGATGATGCAGTCGACCTCGTACTCCCGGCCGGCGGCGACCACCCCCCGCTCGGTGATCCTCTCGACGCCCTTGCCGTCGGTGTCGACGAGGTGGGTGCCGGGCTCGTTGAAGGCCTGGAGGTACTCGTCGTGGAAGCAGGGCCGCTTGCACAGCTGGCGGTACCACGCCTTGAGGTTCTCGGCGGTCTCTGGGTCCTCGACGATCGACTCCACCCGGGACCGGATCTCCTCCATCTTCTCGAAGTCGGAGTCCTCGAAGGCGGCGATCATCTTCTCGGGGGTCATGTCCTCGGGGGGCAGCGCCATGATCCTCTCGCGGATCCGCCGCGCCAGGTCGGTCCAGCCATCCATGACCAGGTCGTCCTCGACGAGGCCGCCGGTCTGGTTGGCGGTGAAGTTCTCGAGCCAGCGCTGCTGCCAGCCGGGCGTGGCGATCTCGGCGAACCACTCCGGGTCGGTCGGCCGGTTGTCGCGGACGTCGACCGACGACGGGGTCCGCTGGAAGACGTGGAGCTCCGCGCAGGCCCGGGCCAGGTGGGGCACGCACTGGATCGACGTCGCCCCCGTCCCGATGATGGCCACCCGCTTGTCGGCCAACCGCTCCATCGGGGCGCCGTGCGGGTCGCCCCCGGTGTAGTCGTAGTCCCAGCGGCTGGTGTGGAACGAATGACCCCCGAAGGTTGCGATCCCAGCGATGCCCGGGAGCTTGGGGACGTGCAGCGGCCCGGTGCCCATGGCGAGGAACTGGGCGGTGAAGGCGTCGCCCCGATTGGTGCGGATGAGCCACCGCGACGACGCCTCCTGCCACTCGAGGTCCTCGACCTCGGTGTGGAACAGGGCGTCGTCGTAGAGCCGGTAGTGCTTGCCGATGCGCTGGCAGTGCTCGAGGATCTCCGGGGCGCGGGCGTACTTCTCCGACGGCATGTGGCCCGTCTCCTCGAGCAGCGGCATGTACACGAACGACGCCGTGTCGCACTGTGCCCCCGGGTAGCGGTTCCAGTACCACGTCCCCCCGAAGTCACCACCCTTCTCGATGATGCGGACGTCGTCGACCCCCGCCTCCTTCAGCCGGGCGCCGGTCACCAGGCCGGCGAAACCGCCACCGATGAACGCAACCGTCACGTGGTCCGTCAGCGGTGCACGCTCGGCCACGGGCGTGTAGGGGTCGTCGAGGTAGTGGGCCAGCTGGCCGGTGATGCGCAGGTACTGGTCGTTGCCGTCGGGCCGCAGGCGCTTGTCGCGCTCGTGGAGGTACTTCTGCCGGAGCGCCTCCTTGTCGATGGGAGCGCTGTCGGGCGTGGTGGGACCGGTGGTGGCCGTCATGGGTGCTCCAGCTGGACTCGAGGGACTCGGCGACGACCGAGGGGTCGCGCACGTGGTAACCAATTTATCGCGTCGGACCACCGATCGTGGCGTTGAGGTTGCCGGAGCGGAATCCCTCGAGATCGAGGGTCACGTAGCGGTAGCCCGCCGACCGGACGGCGTCGACCACCTCGACCCGGCGGGCGAGCACCGCGTCGAGCTCGTCGAGCGGGAGCTCGAGGCGGGCGAGGTCGCCGTAGTGGCGGACCCGGAGCTGGAGGAACCCCAGGCTGCGCAGCGCCGACTCGGCCGCCGCCACCTCCGCCAGCACGCCGATCGTGACGGCGGTGCCGTAGGGGACGCGGGACGCCAGGCAGGCGGCAGCCGGCTTGTCCCACGTCCGCAGGCCGAGGTCGCGCGAGGCGGCCCGGACGTCGGCCTTCGTGAACCCGGCGTCGACCAGCGGGAACGCGGCGCCGCGCTCGGCGGCTGCCAGCTGCCCCGGCCGGTGGTCGCCGAGATCGTCGACGTTGACGCCGAGGACCACGGTGGCACCCTCGTCGTCGGCGATGGGCCCGGCCACGGCCATCAGCTCGGCCTTGCAGTGGTAGCAGCGCTCCCCGTCGTTGGCGGCGTAGGCGGGGTTGGCCAGCTCGTCGGTCTCGACGGGGGTCCAGCGCAGGCCCCACTCACGGGCGAGCTGGGCGCAGTCGCCCTCCTCCTCCGGTGCGAGCGAGGGTGAGACCGCCGTGACCGAATGAACCCGGTGCGGGCCGAGGGTGTCGTTTGCCACCCAGGCGAGCAGGGACGAGTCGGCCCCCCCGCTGAAGGCCACCACCACGCGGTCGAGCTCGCGCAGGCGGTCCCGGAGGGCGTCGATCCGCTCGGTGACGTCGGTGGGCACGCCGTGATGATGCCTCGTGGCACCGGTGGGCCCAAGCCCCGACCCACCACTACACTGCGCCCGCTTGTCTGCGCCACGCCTCCTCCCTCCCCTCCTCCTCGCTGCGCTGTCGGTGCTCCTCCTCGTGGCCGCCCCCTCGCATGCCCAGGAGGAGGCCCCAGGCGACCCGGCCGAGACCGACGTGGGAGAAGCGCCGCAGGCCGACACCGACGGTGACGACACCGACGTCGATGAGGTCACCTCGGTCGGGGGTACCCTGCGCTCCGGCGACGACGAGCCCATCGCCGGCGTCGACATCACCGTCAGCGACCTCGACGGCAACGAGGTGGGTGCCGCGACCACCGCCGACGACGGTTCGTGGAGCATCGAGCTCCCCGGGGGCGGCCGCTACGTCGTGACGCTCGACCAGGAGACCCTCCCCGACGATGTCACCCTCCGCGACCCCGAGCGCGACTCCGTCGAGCGCAACGTGCGCACCGGCCGCGAGACGACCGCCATCTTCCAGTTCGGGGAGGGTGCCCGCACCGGCACCGCCACCCTCGACCGCATCGCCCAGGCCGCCCTCACCGGGCTGCGTCTCGGCCTCATCATCGCCATGGCGTCAATCGGCCTCTCGCTGATCTTCGGTACCAGCGGGCTGATCAACTTCGCCCACGGCGAGCTGGTCACCTTCGGTGCCGTGGTGGCGTGGTACCTCAACCTGCAGGGGCCCGAGCTCCACCTCCTGGCAGCCGCCGCCATCGCCATCGTGATCGCGGGTGGCCTCGGTGCCGGGCTGGAGAAGGGCCTGTGGCAGCCCCTGCGCGCCCGCAAGCTGGGTCTGTTCCAGCTGCTGGTCATCAGCATCGGCCTCTCGCTCGTGCTCCGCCACGGCATCCAGCTGTTCTTCGGCGGCGGACGCCGCCGCTACACCGACTTCGTGATCCAGGAGCGCCTCAGCTGGGGCCCGCTGTCGATCACCGAGCGCGACATCTGGATCATGGTGATCTCGACCGTGGTGCTCGTCGCCGTTGCTGTCTGCCTGCAGCGCACCCGGATGGGCAAGGCCATGCGGGCCGTGTCGGACAACGTCGACCTGGCCGAGTCGTCCGGCATCGACGTGAAGCGCGTCCTGCTCTTCGTCTGGGTGGCAGGCGCGGGCCTGGCCGCCTCGGGCGGCATCCTCCTCGGCACCACCGAGTCGGTGAGCTACCTCATGGGCTTCCGGCTGTTGTTGCTCATGTTCGCCGCCGTCATCCTCGGCGGGCTGGGCACCGCCTACGGCGCCATGGTGGGTGCCATCGTGATCGGCCTCGTGACCGAGATCAGCGTCGTCTGGTTCTCCCCCGAGCTGAAGCTGGTCTTCGCCCTCTTCGCCCTGATCATCGTGCTCCTGGTGCGACCGCAGGGCATCCTCGGCATGAAGGAGCGGCTGGGCTAGCGATGGACCTCTCTACGATCCTCGGCAACGCCTTCCGGGCGGCGATGGGCCCGGAGGCCGCGGTCTACGCCCTGGCGGCGATCGGCCTCAACCTGCACTACGGCTTCACCGGCCTCCTCAACTTCGGGATGGTCGGGTTCATGCTCGTCGGCGCCTACGGCGTCGGCATCAGCGTGGCCACCTTCGGCTGGTCGATGTGGGTCGGCATCGGCGTCGGCCTCGCCGGCTGCGTGGTGCTGGCCCTCGCCATGGGCCTGCCCACCCTGCGGCTGCGCTCCGACTACTTCGCCATCACCACCATCGCCGTCGCCGAGATCCTCCGCCTGGTGGTCCGCTCGGCCCCCGCCGACCCCCTCACCGGCTCGGTCTTCGGCCTCCAGGGCATCGCCGTCGAGTTCTACCGGCTCAACCCCATCCCCCGGGGCCGCCACGGCATCGGCGTCCTCAGCTTCCCCCACACCCAGCTCTGGGCCCTGCTCGTCACCTGGGCCGTCGTGGCCCTGGCCACCATCCTCATCGTGCTGCTGGTGCGCAGCCCGTGGGGCCGGGTCCTCAAGTCGATCCGGGAAGACGAGGACGCGGCGCGCAGCCTGGGCAAGAACGTCTTCGCCTACAAGATGCAGAGCCTGGTGGTCGGCGGCCTCATCGGCGGCATGGCCGGCATCATGTTCGCCATCACCCCCTCGGCGGTGAACGCCGACGCCTTCCGGCCCCAGGTCACCTTCTTCGCCTACGCCATCCTCATCCTCGGCGGGGCCGCCACCCGCATGGGCCCCATCGTGGGTGCCGTGCTGTTCTGGTTCCTGATCGCCGGCGTGCAGTCGTTCTTGCGCGAGGCAGCGGGCACCGACTGGCTGCCCGACCTGCTGTCGGGCTCGGAGGCCGTGGGTGCGGTCAGCATCGGCCTCGTGGGCCTCGGCCTCATGCTGCTGATGATCTTCAGACCGCAGGGCATCTTCGGCGACAAGGACGAGATGAGGCTCGATGCCTGACGTCGCCCTCGCCCGCGATGCCCTCCGCGACGTCGAGCCCGTCCCGGGCGTGGCCAAACCCGATCCCATCCTGGTCGTCGATGGCATCCGCCGGTCGTTCGGCGGTCTGATGGCCGTCGACATCGATCACCTGGAGATCCAGCGGGGCGTCATCACCGCCCTCATCGGCCCCAACGGCGCCGGCAAGACCACGCTGTTCAACCTCCTCACTGGCTTCGACCGTCCGAGCGCGGGTCGCTGGGTCTTCGACGGCCAGGACGTGACCAGGTTGCCGCCCCACCGGGTGGCCCGAGCGGGCATGGTGCGCACCTTCCAGCTCACCAAGGCACTGTCGCGCCTCACCGTCCTCGACAACATGAAGCTCGGCGGCACCGGCCAGCGCGGCGAGCGCTTCTTCTCCGCACTCGCCCGGCCCCTGTGGCGCGACCAGGAGCACGACATCGAGGAGCGGGCCGACGAGCTACTGGTGCGGTTCACGCTCGACCACATGCGCGACGAGCTGGCGGGCACGCTCTCCGGTGGGCAGCGCAAGCTGCTGGAGATGGCCCGGGCCCTCATGGTGGAGCCGTCACTGGTGATGCTCGACGAGCCCATGGCGGGCGTGAACCCGGCGCTCACGCAGTCACTGCTCGGCCACGTCACCGGCCTGCGCGACGAGGGCATGTCGGTGGTCTACGTCGAGCACGACATGGACGTCGTCATGGACATCAGCGACTGGATCGTCTGCCTGGCGCGCGGTGTCGTCATCGCCGAGGGTCCCCCTGAGGCGGTGGCGGCCGACCCCGCCGTCATCGAGGCCTACCTCGGTACCAGCTACCGCGACCCCGCCGAGGGCGCCGAGGAGACCACATGACCACCACCGACGGCGCCGTCGCCACCCCCATCCTCGCCGCCGAGTCCCTCGTGGCCGGCTACATCCCCGGCGTCGACATCCTCAACGGCTGCAACCTCGAGCTGGCCGAGGGCGAGATCGTGGGCATCATCGGCCCCAACGGCGCCGGCAAGTCGACCTTGCTCAAGGCGATCTTCGGGCTCGTGCCCGTCCGCACGGGAGCCGTGCGCCTCCGGGGCGAGGTCATCACCAACCTGCCCGCCCACTCGCTGGTGTCGAAGGGCGTGGGCTACGTGCCCCAGACCCAAAACGTCTTCCCCAGCCTCACCATCGCCGAGAACCTCGAGATGGGCGCCTACCTGCGCCCAAAGGGCCTCAAGGAACGCCTCGAGCTCGTTGCCGACCTCTTCCCGCTCCTCGCCGAGCGGTCGGGTCAACGGTGCAGCGCGCTCTCCGGTGGCGAGCGCCAGATGGTGGCGATGGCCCGCGCCCTGATGATGGACCCGAGCGTGCTCCTCCTCGACGAACCCTCGGCCGGCCTCTCCCCCGCCTTCCAGGACCAGGTGTTCACGCGGGTGCGGGAGATCAACGAGGCCGGCGTCTCGATCATCATGGTCGAGCAAAACGCCAGCCGCTGCCTCCAGGTCAGCCACCGGGGCTATGTGCTCGACCAGGGCACCAACGCCTACACCGGCACGGGCACCGAGCTGTTGGAGGATCCCAAGGTGATCGAGCTCTACCTGGGGACGCTCGCGCGGTCTCGGTAGCGGGGCGGTCGGCGGGTTCCGGTAGCGGGGCCTGTCACCGACGGAACCCTCCCACCCTCCGCAAGCTCCGGGCGGGGCCCTTCCGTTCGGTGCCACCCGCTACCTCGCTTGGGTCGGCGTCCCCAGGTTTCGTCGGGGGATGTTGAGCGGTCTCGGCTTCGCCGAGGCCTCTTGTTGGGGCTTCGCCGAGGCCTCTCCTCTTGTCCTGAAAATGGCTGAGGGGCCCGGTCTCCCGGGCCCCTCAGGTGTTCTCTTCGGTGGTGCTGGGTTTGGCTAGAGGGCGGTGACGTCGACGTCCTGGTCGTCGATGATCACGAGCTCACCGTCCTGGAACTGACCGATGGCGTAGCGGCCCACGGTGGGGTCGCCGTTGTCGTCGAGCTCGAGGGGGCCGGAGGCACCGTTGTAGTTGATGTCCTCCTCGCCGTCTTCGATGAGCTGCTTGCACTCCTCGAAGGTCTCGCACTCGGTTCCGCCCCGGGTGATGTCGAAGACGGCGTCCATGAACTCCGCGCCGTCGGTGCTACCGCTGATCTCGGCGGCGAGGGCGATGATGATGGCGCAGTCGTAGACCTGACCGGCGTAGATGTAGTTCCCGGCGCTCACGTCGCCCGCCAGTCGCTCATTGAACTCCGCACCACCGGCGGCACCGATGACCTTCATGCCGTCGACGACGTTGGGGTCGCTCGGGTCGACCCCCTCGATGGTGGCGGGGCCGAAGATGCCGTCGCCGCCGTACATCTGGTCGGCGCTGATCCCTGCCTCCAACAGGCCGGCGATCAACGGGAAGCCCTCGCCGAAGGAGATGACCACCACAGCGTCGGGGTTGGCATCGGTGATCTGGCTGACCTCGGCGTCGAAGGTGGTGGCGTCGGGGTCGTAGGTGACGTTGGCTGCCACGGTGGCGCCGAGCTCGTCGAGAGCACCCTCGACCAGGGTGGCCAGGGCGGTGCCGTAGTCATCGGCGCGGGCCACGATCACGACGTTCTCGTGGCCGTCGCCGGCGACCTCGTCGGCGATGATCGGGGCCACGGCTTCGTCGGGCGGCACAGTGCGGAAGTAGTAGTCGGCGTTGGCCTGGCCGGTGAAGGCCGGCGAGGTGTTCGAGCCCGAGCACTGCGGGATCTGGTTGTCGGACAGCAGCTGGATGATCGCCTGCGACATGCCCGACGCCGCCGCGCCGACGATGGCGTTGGCGCCCTGGCCGAGGATGCGCTGGGCAGCTTCGCGGGCGAGGGCCTCGTCGCCGGCCTCGTCGCCCTGGAGCAGCGTGACGTCGTTGCCGAGCACGCCGCCGGCGGCGTTGATGTCGTTGATGGCCAGCTGGATGGCGGCGATCTGGGGCTCACCCAGGCCGGCCTCGGCGAGGCCGCCGGTCTCGGGCAGGATCGCACCGATGATCAGGCCCTCGGCCACGGGCTGGACGTCGATGTCGTCGTCGGCCGCGGTCGTCGTCGTGCCGTCCGCGGTGTCGTCGTCATCGTCACCGCAGGCTGCGGCCACGAGGCCGAGCACAGCGAACAACGCCAGAAGGCGCAACCACCTGTTGGATCGCATATGTGGGGATTCCTCTCATGTCGGCGGCGACGCGGATCTCCACGCCCCCGGGCTGCAGGGCAGCCGCTCTCAGCGCGCATCCTAGGCCGAGATGGCCCGCAGATGAACGGATCCCGTCATCCAGCTGCTGGGGTGGTTCCGTATCGGGCCCCTGCCGGTCGCCGGCACGGCGCCGGGCTCACCGGAGGCCGGCGCGGACCAGGACCTCGCTGAGGGGGGCGACGAGCCCCGTGTAGAACGGCCCGAACTCGGCGTAGGTGGTGGAGGCCTCGTCGAAGCGCATGGTGTAGACGCACTCCTTGAGGTCGTCGATGTGGGTGCCGAACAGCGACACGCCCCACTCCCAGTCGTCGAGGCCGGTGGAGCCGGTGACGAGCTGCACGATCCGCCCGGCGAACTTCCGGCCGGAGGCGCCGTGGGCGTACATCAGCTCGAGGCGCTCTTCGTAGGGCAGGGCGTACCAGTTCTGCCCCACCGCCCTGCGCTTGGACATCGGGTAGAAGCAGAACACCGGCTTGTCCTCGGGCGGCAGGACCGGCCGCAGGCGGGCGGTGCGCTGCGCCTCGGGCACACCCTTCGAGTACTCCGACAGCTCGGTGAGCGAGACGTAGGAGTCGGCGAGCTCGAGACCGGCAGCCTGCAGGTCGGTCTGCAGCGCCCGGAGGCGCCAGAGGTCGGGCCCGATGGCGAGGAAGCCGAGGTCGGCCTTGTGGCCGAGGACGGCGAAGGGCACCACCTGGTGGTCGTCACCCGTCGCAGCCTTCACCGCGGTGGTGACCCCATCGGCGTCGGCGCCGGGGCCGCGCTTGCAGAACAGGTGGAGGACGCCCCACCCCACGGACGGCATGATCGGCTTGCTCATGGCGGTCAGGCTACGACGCCGGCAGGCGAGGGCCGACGTCAGTGCCCGAGGAAGTAGCCGGGCGAGGAGGCCGAGTGCCCCGCGGGGCACTCCGTTGGGCTCAGGCGGCTCGCACCTCCTCGGCATCGCTCGGACGCAGCAGGAAGGTCGGAGAATTCACTGGCCCGGCTGAGCCAGGGGCGCGTATCGTCCGGTCCGTGCGCTACAGCTTCGTCGGCTCCAGTCTGATGATGCGGCCCCGGACGGGGCCGGGTTCGCGCACGTACCTGTAGCGATCCGCACGGCCTCGGGGACACCGAGGCCGCCAATGACGGACTCGCCGGCGTTCTCCGAGGCTTCAACCTTGGAGGCACCTGTGGCCACGAACTACGTGACGGTGGCGATTCCCTACGTGAACGCCGACCCGCATCTCGGCTACGCCTACGAGCTCATCCTGGCCGACGTTCACGCGCGGGCAAGCCGCCTCGAAGGCACCGCCACGCGATTCCTCGGTGGCACGGACGACTACTCCCTCAAGAACGTCCTCGCCGCAGAGGACGCTGGAGTCGCGGTCCGCACCTTCGTCGACGCGCACGCACGACGCTTCGAGGGTCTTCGCGACCCGCTGGGACTCAGCTTCGATGATTTCATCCGGACCAGCGCAGATCCTCGCCACGTCCCAGCCGTGCAGCGACTGTGGGCCGCGGCAGCCTTGAACGAAGACCTGTACAAGCAGCCCTACACAGGCGACTACTGCGTGGGATGCGAGCGGTTCTACACACGCGACGAGCTCGACGACGGCCGCTGCCCC
>DATKDW010000081.1 GCA_035512495.1 Acidimicrobiales bacterium | reverse complement strand
CCGGCCACACCCGCGAAGGCACCCGAGATGGTGAAGGCCAGGAGCTTGTGGCGGGCCACGTCGATGCCGAAGGAGGCTGCCACGGACTCATCGGCGCGGATGGCCTGGAAGGCGCGCCCGAGCTTCGACCGGGTGACGTTGACGTCGACGACCCACAGCAGGACGATGAGCACCAGGAGGAGGGCCAGGTAGTCGGCGTTGCGGAGGAAGGTGAAGGCACCAACGATCGGACGCGGCACCTCGACACCCGACGAGCCACCGGTGATGGCCTGGGCTCGGAAGATCGACTGCTCCATGGCGTAGGAGAACGCGATGGTGACCACGGCGAGGTAGAGGCCGCGAAGCCGCAGGGCGGGCAGGCCCACGACGAACGCGATGGCGGCGCCCATGACCACGGCGGCCGGCAGCGCGACGGCGAACGGCAGGCCGAGGCGGTCGGGGCTGGTGAGCACGCCTGCGGTGAACGCGCCCACCCCCACCAGGGCGAAGTGCCCGAGGGAGATCTGACCGGCGTAGCCCATCACCAGGTTGAGGGCGAGGGCGGCGGCGGCCATGCAGATCCCGAGGCCGAGCACTCGGGCCTGCAACCCGTCGAAGGTGCCGGGGTCGAGACGTCCCAGCAGCGGAGGGAGGACGGCGGCGGCCACAAGCACGGCGGTGATGCGCGCCCAGCGCGGGAGGGCGGTCACGTCGACGCCCCGAGGAGGCCCTGCGGCCGGAAGAGCAGGATGCCCACGATGAGGGCGAACACCGCCAACGTGGGGATGCCCGGCAAGCCGCTGGTGATGGTGAGCGCTCCGACCTGGACCTCGAGGAGACCCACCACGACGCCGCCGAGGAACGCCCCGGGCAGGCTCACCAGGCCACCGACGAGCGCGGCCGCCAGCGCCTTGACGAACAGCTCGCTGGCGAAGCCGGGGACGAAGACGCCGATGGTGGGCACGATCAGCAGCAGGGCGAGGGCGCTGATCGCCGCCCCGGCGCCCCACGTGAAGGCCGACACGTGCGCCAGGCGCACCCCGACGAGGCGGACCGCGGTGGGGTCGTCGGCCGCGGCCAGCACGCCGAGGCCGAAGTCGGTGTGGCGCAGCAGCAATGCGAGGGCCACGCCGATCCCGATCGTGACGAGCAGGGCCAGGACCTGGGTGGGGCTCACCACGACCCCGGCGATGCTCACGCCGCCGCCGCCGAGCGGCCCGGCGACGGCCCGGGGGCTCTCGCCGAAGAGCCGGAAGCCCAGCGACAGCAGGAAGAGCAGCAGGCCGACGGTGGCGACCGAGACGGCGAGTCGTGAGGCGTCGACCATCTTGCGGACCACGAGGCGCTCAAAACCGAGCCCGACCACGGTCGCCGCCAGCACCGCCCCGGTGGCTCCGACGATCCAGGGCAGACCCCGGTCGGTGTTGAGGTACCAGGCCACGAAGAGCCCGATGGTGCCGATCTCGCCCTGGGCGAAGTTGAGGACCCGGGAGCCGCGGTAGACGAGGACGATGCCCACTGCGAGGAGGCCGTAGATGCCGCCGTAGACCAGGCCGAGGACCAGGTTCTGCGGGTCGGCCAGGGTCGAGACGACGCCCATCAGCCGACGCAGCGGGTGGTGCTGCGCCAGTTGACCTTGCCCGACGGGGCCTTGTACGTCTCCATCACGTTGACCAGGCCACCGCTGCCGTCGTGGCGTCCACCGGAGAAGTCGAGCTGGCACGTCGGCGACGTCGTGGCCTTGTAACCGTTGACGAGCAGGCCGACCAGCCGGTCGCGGTCGCAGTCCCGGCCGCAGGCCTGCAACAGCGCCACCAGGCGCTTCTGCTCCACCCAGTTGAGCCAGAGCAGATCGCCGGCGACGCCGCCGATGTCGGTGTTGGGTCGGTACTTGGCGTACTGGGCCTCGAACTCCCGCATGTCGTCTGCATAGGCGGCGAAGGTGCCCGTGTAGTCGCCCTTGCTGAAGCCCGGCCACGACGCGAGACCAACCATCGGGGGCTCGAGGGCGTCGTCGCCGAGGGTCTGGGATGTGAGGTTGAAGGGGAAGGCCACCCACTGGGGGCTGTAGCGCTGGGCCTTGGCCTGGGAGACCATCTGGGTCAGCGCCAGGGTGTTCTCCCAGCCCCACACCACCTCGGCGCCCGCGTCGCGCAGGCTGATGAGGGCCTGGGTGTAGTTGCCCTGGTTCTTCTCGACAGGGACGGAGAGCACGACGTCGAGCCCACGAGCCTCGGCCACCTCGCGGAAGGCGACGAAGCCCGGATCCCAGAACTCGCTGTTGCGGTAGAGGACGCCGATCTTCTTGTCGCTGTAGCGGGCGGCGATGAGCTGGGCGAAGGCCTGGCCCACGCGCTCGACGGTCGGCTGCGTCGTGTAGCTGTAGCGCTTGCCCTCGGTGCCCTTCACCGTGGCGATGTGGTGGAAGTAGAGCTCCTTGTTGGTCTCGGCCCAGTTGCGCACCCCGGGGATCTGGTCGAAGCCGATGCCGCCGAGGATCATGAACGGCTTGCGGGCACGGCACTCCTCGGCCGCCTCGATCGCCGTCGCCGGGTCGTAGTTGTCGTTGGTGTACGTGGCGTGGATCTTGCGGCCGTGGACACCGCCCGCGTCGTTGACGGCGCTGTAGTAGACGTTGAAGTCGTCGGACGTGGCGTTGAAGGCGGGCCCGTAGGTCAGCGCGGCGTGGCCGCAGATCGAGATGCTGTCGTCGGTGATCCCCCGGGTGGCATCGGCGCCGCTGTAGAGGCCGGCGCCCGCCGGTGCCGTGCCGCCTCCGTCGGGAGGCGGCGTGCCACCGCCCCCGTCGGTGGGCGCCGGTGCCTCGGTGCCGCCGTCGGAGGAGGAGCCCACCGGCGCAGACGGGTCGGAGCCGGTCGCGTCGGAACCCGCCCCGTCGCCGGTGCCGTCCTCGCCGTCGGCGGTGAAGCCGTCGGGCGCGCCGACGGCGAAGCCGTCGTCGTTCAAGGTGGTGGAGGTCCCGCTGCGCACGTCGCTCGCCGAGGTGTCGTCCTTGGCGCCGCTGCAGGCGGCGGCCACCATCGCCAACGCCAACAGGAGGGCGGTCGCCCGTCCCCGGGTGCTCGAGCGGTCTCGTGTCATGTCGTCCCCACCCTCACCGGACGATCGATCGATCGCCCTTTATCGGAAGTTTGGGTAGTATCGGAGCCCATGGGGGCGACTGTCAACCGATCGATCGTTCGGCCGTGGTGATCCCGGCCGAGGCGGACCGTGCCCGCCGACTCGTCAGCGACGCCCCTGCCCTCCCGGCCGGCGCGACGAAGGACGGCACCGCCGGACGCATCCTCGCCGCCGCCCTGGTGCTGTTCGCCGAGCAGGGCTTCAGCGGGGCGTCCATACGCGACGTGGCCGCCGCCGCCGGCGTCCGGTCAGCGACGCTCTACGCCCACCACCCCTCCAAGGAGCACCTCCTCGCCGAGATCGCCACCGTCGGCCACGAGGAGCACCACCGGACGCTCCGCGCCTCCCTGCTCGAGTCCGGGCCCGGCGCCGCCGACCAGCTGGCCCACCTCGTCCGGGCCCACGTCCGCTTCCACGCCGACTACTCGATGCTCGCCATGGTCGCCAACACCGAGATGCACGCCCTGGCGGCCCCGCTCGCCGCCCCGGCACTGGCGTTGCGCCGCCAGTCCGAGTCGATGTTCGAGGACGTCATCCAGCGCGGGATCGACCAGGGCTCCTTCGACGTGCCGCACCCGTGGGTCACCATGGCCGCGGTGGCCGGCATGGGCCTGCGGGTCGCCAACTGGTTCCGGCCCGGGTTCGAGCTCGACGCCGATCAGGTCGCGGCGGTGCACGCCGAGCTCGCCCTGCGGATGGTGGGCGCCACCAACGAGCGCTGATCCCTCCCGGCCGGCGGGACCCCGTCAGCCCTGCTGGAGCGCGGCGATCGACTCGGAGATGGCCAGCGCTCGGCGGGCGTTCTCGACGTGGAGGTTCTCGATCATCCGCCCGTTGACCGTCACCACGCCCTTGCCCTCGGCCTCGGCCGCCTCGAAGGCCTCGATGACCTCCCGGGCCTGGGCGACCTCGTCGTCGCTCGGGGCGAACACCTGGTTGCAGGGCTCGACCTGGCTGGGGTGGATGAGGGTCTTGCCGTCGAATCCCATCTGGCGACCCTGGACGCACTCGGCCTCGAAGCCGTCGGGGTCCTTGATGTCGTTGTAGACGCCGTCGAGGATCACCTTGCCGGCCAGTCGGGCGGCGAGGAGGCAGTGCTGGAGGGCGTACTGCATGGGTGCCCGGCCGGGCACCTGCTCGGCGTGGAGCTCCTTGGCGATGTCGTTGGTGCCCATCACCAGCACGGTCAGGCGCTCCGACGAGGAGGCGATCTCGGTGGCGCCGAGGATGCCGGCCGGCGTCTCGAGCATGGCCCAGATGCGGGTGGTGTCGGGTGCCCCGCCGGCCTCGAGCTGACGCTCGACCTCGGCGATGTCGGCGGCGCTGTCGATCTTGGGCACCAGGATGGCGGCGGGCCCCGCCTGGGAGGCGGCACGCAGGTCGTCGGCGCCCCACTGGGTGGCGAGGCCGTTGACCCGGATGACGACCTCGCGCAGGCCGTAATCGCCTGACGAGGCGACGGCGCACACGCGGTCGCGGGCTTCGGGCTTGGCGTCGGGGGCCACGGCGTCCTCGAGGTCGAGGATGAGGGCGTCGGCCGGGATGGCCTTGGCCTTCTCGAGGGCCCGCTCGTTGGCGCCGGGCATGTACAGCACCGAGCGGCGGGGGCAGAGGGCGTCGTCCATGTCGTGTCTCCTAGAGGTCGTAGGCGGCGGCCAGCTCGGGGTCGCGCTCGCTGAGCTCACGTGCCAGCTCGAGGATCACCTTGCACTGCTTGACCGAGGCGTCGTCCTCCATCTTCCCGTCGAGCAAGACCGCGCCGGTCCCGTCGCCCATGGCCTCGATCACGCGCTTCGCGTGGGCCACGTCGGCCGGGTCGGGGCTGAAGACGCGCTTGGCCACGTCGATCTGGACGGGGTGGAGGCTCCAGGCGCCCACGCAGCCGAGCAGGTAGGCGTTGCGGAACTGGTCCTCGCAGGCGACGGTGTCCTTGATGTCGCCGAAGGGCCCGTAGAACGGCAGGATCCCGTTGGCCACGCAGGCGTCGACCATGCGGGCGATGGTGTAGTGCCACAGGTCCTGCTGAAAGGTGGTGCGGCCCTCGGTGAGGTCGTCGCCCACCGGGTCGGTGCGCACCAGGTAGCCCGGGTGGCCGCCACCCACGCGGGTGGTCTTCATGCGGCGGTTGGCGGCGAGGTCAGCGGGCCCGAGGGAGAGCCCCTGCATGCGGGGGGAGGCGGCGCAGATCTCCTCGACGTTGGCCACGCCGCGCGCCGTCTCGAGGATGGCGTGCACGAGGAGGGGCCGCTCGAGGCCGGCCTTGGCCTCGAGCTGGGCGAGGAGGCGGTCGACGTAGTGGATGTCCTCGGGGCCCTCCACCTTCGGGATCATGATCACGTCGAGCGTGTCGCCGATCTCGCCCACCACGGTGACGAGGTCGTCGAGGCCCCACGGCGAGTCGAGGGAGTTCACCCGGGTCCAGAGCTGGGTTTCGGTGGTGTCCCACGACCGGCCGACCTCGATGAGCCCGGCGCGGGCCGCCTCCTTGTCGCTGGCCGGCACACCGTCCTCGAGGTTGCCGAGGAGGATGTCGACCGTCGGCGCGATGTCGGGGACCTTGGCCACCATCTTGGCGTTGGACGGCGGGAAGAAGTGGATCATCCTCGAGGGTCGGAACGGCACCTCCCGCACCGGATCGGGTGCACCCACGGCCAGGGGTCGGAAGAAGTCCTTCGCGCTGCGCATGGCCTGGACGGTACGCGGCGAGGGCGCCAGTGCGGGAATCAGGTGCCCTCGGTTCCCCTGCCCGGTGCAGCACCCGAGAGGTGCTTCTCCAGGAAGCCGACGACCCGCTCCTCCATGAACACGCGGTCGGCCTCGCCCCGCGGGACGTGGCGCTCGTCCGGGAAGAGCTGCAGCTCGTGGTCGACCCGGGCACGGATGAGGGCGTTGACGAGGCGGGCCGTGTGGCGGAAGTGCACGTTCTCGTCGATCAGCCCGTGGACCAGGAGCAGGCGTCCCCTGATCGCCTCGGCGTGGGTCATGACCGACGACCGCCGGTAGCCCTCCGGGTTGGAGGCCGGGGTGCCCATGTAGCGCTCGGTGTAGCAGGTGTCGTAGCCGTCCCAGCTGGTGACCGGCGCCCCCGCCACGGCGACCCGGAACACGTCGGGCGCCTTGGCCAGGGCCATGGCCGAGAGGTAGCCGCCGTAGCTCCAGCCGTAGATGCCCACCCGCCCGAGGTCGACGAGGCCCCGCCCGGCCAGGTCCCGGAGGGCATCGACCTGGTCGGCGATCTCCAACGAACCGAGGTCGTGGCGCACCGCCCCCTCGAAGGCCAGCCCCCTCCCCCAGCTGCCCCGGTTGTCGACCGAGACCACCAGGTAGCCGAGACCGCGCAGGTGCTGGGCCCGCATGGCCACCGTGCGGGCCCACGAGTCGGTGACCATCTGGGCATGGGGACCGCCGTAGACGGCGACGACGGTGGGGAACGGCCCCTCGCCCGCCGGGCGGTAGAGGGCGGCGTGGAGGGTGGTGCCGTCGGCGGTGGTCACCGTGGTGAGCTCGGGCGGCTGGAGGTCGAGGGCGGCCACCCGGGGGTCGGCCTCGTCGAAAACGGTGCGCTCCGCCGCGCCGTCGACCAGGGAGCGCAGCACCACCGTGGGCGGGCTCGTGGCGCTGTTGTGGGTGTCGACGAAGCGCCGGCAGCCGTGATCGACCACCACAGCATGGATGCCCGGCTCCGAGGTGAGGCGCACCGGAGCCGAGGCGCCGTCGAGGGCGACGGCGTAGAGGTGGCGCTCGGTGGGGCCATCGAGGGTCCCCGTGCACCAGACGGTGCCGGCCGAGCCGTCGGCCGGCTCGACATCGACGGCCGCCACGCCGTCGACCATCCAGTCCCCCGCCGTGAGGGTGCGCACGAGGCCCCCGTCGGCCGCCCGGACCTCCAGGTGCCGGAACCCGCTGCGCTCCGACGCCCAGAGGAAGCCGCCGTCGGGGAGGGCACGGAAGCAGCCGTGGACGTTGACCCAGACGTCGCTCTCCTCGGTGAGGAGGCAGGTCGACGAACCCGTGGCGGGGTCGACCCGGTGGAGGTCGAGACGCCCTTGGGCCCGGTCGAGCACCTGGACCGCCAGGGCGCCGTCGCTCAGCCACCCCACCCGGGCCAGGTAGCCCCCGGCGAGGTCGGGGAGGTCGGCCCAGACGATCTCACTCGGCTCCTCCCCCTCGCCCGGCACGGCCACGACACCCAGGCGCACCAACGCGTTGTCCGCTCCGGCGAAGGGGTAGCGGTGGTCCTCGTGGGCCCCCTCGCCCACCTCGTCGGCCCCCTGGTGGACGATCCGGTAGACGGGGACGCGTCGCTCGTCGACCTCGGCCACCGCCAGCGCCCGACCGTCGGGCGCCCACCACAGGCCCTGCGGCCGGTCGAGCTCCTCCTGGGCGACGAACTCGGCCAAGCCGTGTGTCCGACCTGCCTCCGACGCCCCGGAGGTGACCTGGCGGGCCGGACCGCTGCCGTCGGCCGGAACCACGTGGACCTCGCCGTCGACCACGTGTGCCACCAGGGAGCCGTCGGGAGAGAGCCGGGGGTCGAGCAACGCCGACGGCGCGTCGGCGAGGAGGGTCCGGCCGGGACCGCCCACCCCGTCGATCACATCGAGGCCGCCGGGGCCGGGCACGAGGAGGCGGTCGGCCTCGTCGGCCCAGGCGTACCGGGTCACCCCGAGCCCCAGCTCGCGCTGGCGCTCCCGGCGGAGCCGCTCCTCGAGCGACAGGTCCGCCTCGGTTGCACCACCCTCGGCGCCGGCCAGCACGCTCTCCTCGCCGGTGGCGACGACGAGGGCCACCAGCTCCCGGCGGAGCGTGCCGCCGACGGATCGCAGGAACGTCAGGTGGCGGTCGTCGGGGCTGAACGCCAGCGCCGTGGGGTGCAGCGTTCCGGGGAGGGGATGGCGCGCCACCTCCTCCAGGGGGATCGTCACGTCGCGTCAGCCGAGATTGGCGCGGAGGAACTCGAGCGTCCGGATCCAGGCGGTGCCGGCCGCCGCCTCGTCGTAGACCTCGGGGCGCTCGTCGTTGAAGAAGGCGTGGTCGACGCCGGGGTAGACGAGCAGCTCGGCATCCTTCCCGAGGTCGCGCAGGGTCGACTCCAGCTCGGCGACCTTCTCGGGGGTGAAGAAGGCGTCCTGCTCGGCGAAGTGGCCCTGCACCGGCGCGGCGAGCGCCGACCAGTCGGGCTGGGCCTCCGGCCAGGGGATCACCCCGTAGAACGGCACGCATGCCTTCACGGCGTCGGGGCGCTGCGTCGCCAGCACCAGGGCGAGGCCGCCGCCCATGCAGAAGCCGGTGACCCCCACGCCGTCGCCCCGGACGGCGTCGATGGCGAGGAGGTGGTCGACCGCACCGCCGAGGTCGCGGGCCGCCTGGCCGAGGTTCAGCGCCATCATCTTCTTTCCGGCCTCGTCGGGCTCGCTGACGGTCTCGCCGCGGTACAGATCGGGCGCCAGGGCGGTGAAGCCCTCGGCGGCGAAGCGGTCACAGACGTCCTTGATGTGGCCGACCAGGCCCCACCACTCCTGGATCACGATGAGGCCGATGCCGGCGCCCTGCTCGGGCGTTGCCAGGTAGCCGCTGCCGGTCGTGCCGTTGCTCGGGAACTCCACCATCTCACCCATGCCGGCGAACCTAGCGAAGGTCGTGGCCCGGCGCGACCCTCCCGACCGGCTCCTTGAGCAGCTCGGGGGCGACGGGACCATCGGCGCGGCCCTGCGCGTCGGAGATCGGGCCGGCGCCGCCGGGGCCGAAGACCACGTCGACGAGGTCGAGGGGGACGATGTCGTGCTCGGCGTCCCAGGGGCGCTCGGCCGAGATGGCCGCCAGCCGGGCGACGACGACGTCCCAGGTCCGCTGCGGGAGGGCCCGGCCGGCGCCGGCCACGCACCACACGGGCACCCCGGCGTGGGCGGCCACGGCGGCAGCGGCACGCGACCCCACAGCGGCGACGGCCCCGTCGGCGCCCAGCACGTCCGCCTCGATGACCACCACGTCGCTGGAGAGCACGGCAGCCGCCGTCGCCGCCTCGTCGACGGCGGTGGCCTCGACGTCGGCCCGGGCCAGGTGACGGGCCAGGGCATGTCCACCGCCCCGGGTGTCGACGACCAGGACGGTCACGTCCCCGCGCCCGGGCAGCGCCTCGGCAGCCACCTCGGGCCACCCGAGGACGGTGATGCGGGCCTCGGCCGGCAGGTGGAGGGCCAGGTGACGCGCGGTGGGGTCGGCCGTGACCTCTTCGACGACGGCCCACGCCTCGGCCCGTGGGTCGGCGGCGCACAGGGCTCGGGCGCAGAGGGTCCACAGCGGCCCCGACGCCGGGTTGCGCTCGATCAGGCGCCGGCAGGACATGACCAGGCCCGCCACGTCGTCGGCCATGCCGGCGAGCGCCGCAGCCGTCTCCTCGACCAGCACCCGGTGCTCGGCCGCACCCGACCGGGCCACGTACCGAAGGTGCTCGATGGGGTGCATCGACCCCGACGTTACCGGCGCCGCCCGGCTGCCGAGTTCGTCGCTCCTCCGGGTGTCCACTAGTTTCCCCGCCCGTGGTGACCGAGGCCCCGGCTGACCTGCCGTTGACACCGATCAACGGGGGCTCCCACACGCTCCAGCAGTGGTTGACCACGTTTCACCTGGTGACGGCGGTCCTCGACCCCTACACGGCCGAGAGCGCCTGGGTCCTGCCCACCGTCACCCGCATCTTCCGGGTCTACGGCGAGGCCGACTGCCGGGTGGCCATCGTCGTCACCTGCACGCCGGAGGAGGCCCGCCAGTTCCTCGGCCCCTACGCCAAGGAGTTCCTCACCTTCGCCGACCCCGACCGGGTAGCGGTCAAGGGCTTCGGCCTCGAGCGCCTCCCGGCCCTGGTCCACATCCGCCAGGACCTCAGCATCGCCGGCGCCTCCGAGGGCTGGGACCCCGAGGGGTGGCGAGCCGTCACCGAGCGCCTCTCCCGCGCCATGAGCTGGAGCCGGCCCACCATCCCGGGCCCCTCCGACCCCGCCGCCTTCACCGGCACCCCCGCCCTCGGCTGACGGCCCGCGAACCGGTACGGTCGGCGGCCGTGCCTGGGCCCTCCACTGACCGAAGCGACCTCGCCCGTGCCGGCGCCGGGGCCGGTCCCGCCCCCCTGATCGAGGGCCGGGGCCTCACCAAGCGCTTCGACGGCTTCGTGGCCGTCGACGGCATCGACTTCCGGGTGGAGCCGGGCGAGGCCTTCGGGTTCCTCGGCCCCAACGGCGCCGGCAAGAGCTCCACGATGCGGATGGTCGGCTGCGTCTCGCCCGCCTCCGACGGCGAGCTGCGCATCCTCGGGATGGACGCCCGCACCGAGGGGCCCCGCATCCGAGCCCGCCTCGGCGTCGTCCCCCAGGAGGACAGCCTCGACACCGAGCTGACGGTGTGGGACAACCTCATCATCTACGGGCGGTACTTCGGCCTGTCCCGCCGCGTCATCCGCGAGCGGGCCGAGGAGCTGCTCGACTTCGTGCAGCTCAGCGAGCGGCGCCACGACCGGGTCGACCCCCTCTCGGGCGGCATGAAGCGCCGGCTCACCATCGCCCGGGCCCTCATCAACCGCCCCGACCTGGTCCTCCTCGACGAGCCCACCACCGGGCTCGACCCGCAGGCCCGACACCTCCTCTGGGACCGCCTCTACCGCCTCAAGCAGGAGGGGGTCACCCTCGTGCTCACCACCCACTACATGGACGAGGCCGAACAGCTCTGCGACCGGCTGGTGATCATGGACGCCGGGCGCATCGTGGCCGAGGGGTCGCCCCGCCAGCTCATCGCCGACCACGCCACGCGCGACGTGGTCGAGCTGCGCTATCGCGACCCCGTCCTGCGCGACGCCGTGCTGCCGGTCGTCGAGGGCATGGCCAGGCGGGTGGAGGTCGTGGCCGACCGGGTCCTCATCTACACCGCCGACGGCGACGCGGTGGCGCACATCCTCGGGGAGCAGGGGCCGGCGCCGTCGTCCACCCTCGTGCGGCGGGCAAGCCTCGAGGACGTCTTCCTCATCCTCACCGGCCGCACCCTCGACGACTGATGCCGGCTGGGGAGGTGGTGCGGGTCGTCGAGCGGGAGGCGCAGGTCTTCCGGCGGCTGTGGCGGGGATCGGTGTTCAGCTCGGTGCTCACCCCGGTGCTGTTCCTCGGCGCCATCGGCATCGGGCTCGGCGGCCTCGTCGACGAGGCCAGCAGCGACGTCGCCGGCCTCAGCTACCTGGTCTTCGTGACCCCGGGTCTGCTCGCCGCCGGCGCCATGCAGTCGGCCGCCGGCGAGAGCCTCTGGCCCGTGATGGCCGGCCACAAGTGGATGCGGACCTACCACGCCATGGTGGCCAGCCCCATCCGGGCGCTCGACGTCTACGTGGGCGAGCTGGCGTGGACGGCGGTGCGCACCACCATCGGCGCCGTCGCCTTCCTCGCCGTGGCCGCCGCCCTCGGCGGGGTGCCGTCGTGGTGGGGCCTGCTCGCCGTCCCCGCCGCCGTGCTGTGCGCCTGCGCGTTCGCCGCACCCCTGTCGGCCTTCGCCGCCACCCAGCAGACCGACGTCTCGTTCTCGGTCATCATGCGGCTCGGGATCGTGCCGCTCTTCCTGTTCTCCGGCACCTTCTTCCCCGTGACCCAGCTGCCGGCGGGCCTGCAGCCCCTGGCGGTGGCATCCCCGCTGTGGCACGGCGTGGAGCTGTGCCGCATGGCCACCACCGGCACCCTCTCGGGAGCGCGGGCCGTGGGCCACGTGGCGGTGCTCGTCGCCGTGGTGGCCGCCGCCACCTGGTGGGGCGTGCGCACCTTCCGGCGGAGGCTGGCGGAGTGACCGACCAGCACCACCTCGAGGCACCGGCACCCTCGGCCCGGGCGTCGGCCCTGGGAGCGATCGTGGCCGGCCGCCGTCCGCTCAAGCTGGTGGAGCGCAACGCCATGGCCTACCGGCGAAGCTGGTACGTGTTCGTGGCCGGGTTCTTCGAACCGGTCCTCTACCTGCTGTCGATCGGCATCGGGGTCGGCGCCCTCGTCGGCGACCTGCCCGGCCCCGGCGGGCAGCCGATCGGCTACGAGGTCTTCGTGGCACCCGGCCTCCTGGCGGCGGCGGCCATGAACGGCGCCATCTTCGACACCACCTTCAACTTCTTCGTGAAGTACAAGTACGCCCACACCTACGACGCCGTCCTCGCCACCCCGCTGAGCGTGCACGACGTGGCATTGGGCGAGGTCATCTGGGCGCTGCTGCGGGGCGCGGCGTACTCGGCGGCGTTCCTCGTGGCCATGGTGGTGCTCGGCCTGGTGCAGTCGCCCTGGGCGGTGCTGGCCCTGCCGGTAGCGGTGCTCATCGGCTTCGCCTTCGCCGGCGCCGGCCTCGCCGCCACCACCTGGATGCGCTCGTTCATCGACTTCGACTACGTGATGCTGGCCATGGTGCCGATGTTCCTCTTCTCGGCCACCTTCTTCCCCCTGGACCGCTACCCGACCGCCATCGGGTGGCTGGTGCGGGCCACCCCCCTCTACCAGGGCGTCGCCCTCGAGCGGGCGCTGGTCCTGGGCGGTGTGAGCTGGGGGCTGCTGGTCCACGTCGCCTACCTGGCCGCGTTGGGCGCCGGGGGCGTGTGGATCGCCACCCGCCGCCTCGGCCGGCTGCTGCAGCCGTAGTGACCCAAAATGGGAGAGCCTCGGCGAAGCCGAGTCCGCTCCACGGCGCGCGAGCGGGTGGCGTCGACGGAAGGGGCCCGTCGACCGACGAAGGAGGGAGGTGGGAAGGGATCCCGTCGGCGACAGGACCCGTGAGCCCTTATTTGGTGGTGCCGCCCTTGGTGAGGGCGAGGACGTCGAGGGCCCGGTCGAGCTCGGCCTCGGTGAGGAGGCCCTGTTCGAGGACGATCTCCCGGATCGAGCGGCCGCTGGTGGTCGACTCCTTGATGACCTTGGCCGCCTTCTCGTAGCCGATGTATGGGTTGAGCGAGGTGCCGACCGACGGCGACGACTCGGCGTAGGCGCGGCACTGCTCCTCGTTGGCCTCGATGCCGGCGATCGCCTTGTCGGCGAAGACCCGGCTGACGGTCGAGAGGATCCGGATCGACTCGAGCAGGTTCCGGCCGATCACCGGCAGCATCACGTTGAGCTCGAGGTTGCCGGCTGAGCCGCCGAAGGCCACCGCGGCGTCGTTGCCCACGACCTGGGCCACCACCTGGCAGACCGCCTCGGGAATGACCGGGTTGACCTTGCCGGGCATGATCGACGAGCCCGGCTGGAGGTCGGGGATCCGGATCTCGGCCAGGCCGGTGCGGGGACCGCTGCCCATCCAGCGGATGTCGTTGGCGCACTTGTAGAGCGACATGGCGATGGTGCGCAGCACCCCGGAGCACTCGACCAGCGCGTCGCGCGCACCCTGCGCCTCGAAGTGGTCGCGCGCCTCCGACAACGGCAGGTCGAGCTCGTCGGCCAGGCGCTCGATGGCCTTCTTGGCGAAGGTCTTCGGGGCGTTGATGCCCGTGCCGACGGCGGTGCCGCCGAGGGGGAGCTCGCCCACCCGGGGGAGGACCGCCTGGAGCCGCTCCACGCCGATCTCGACCGCCATGGCGTAGCCGCCGAACTCCTGGCCGAGGGTCACCGGGGTCGCGTCCATGAGGTGGGTCCGGCCCGACTTCACGACCGTCTTGAACGCGCGCTGCTTCTTGCGCAGGGCCTTGGCCAGGTGCTCGAGGGCGGGGATCAGCTCATTGCTGATCTGGCTGGCGGCGGCCACGTGGATCGCCGAGGGGAACACGTCGTTGGACGACTGGCTGGCGTTGACGTGGTCGTTCGGGTGGACCTTGGTGTCGCCCTCCACCCGCTCGTTGGCCAGCGAGGCCAGCACCTCGTTCATGTTCATGTTGGTGGAGGTGCCCGACCCGGTCTGGTAGACGTCGATCGGGAAGTGGTCGTCCCAGCCGCCGGCCGCCACCTCGACGGCGGCCGACGCGATGGCGGTGGCCGCCTCCTTGGGGATCGTCCCGAGCTTGCCGTTGACCACCGCGGCGGCGCCCTTGACGGAGGCGAGGGCGGAGATGAGCGACCGCTCGACGGTCAGGCCGGAGATGGGGAAGTTCTCCACCGCCCGCTGGGTCTGCGCCGCCCACCTGGCGTCGGCCGGCACCCGGACCTCGCCCATCGTGTCGTGCTCGATGCGGTACCCGTCGCGCTGGTCGCTCATGACCGCACGGTACCGCCGTCCCGGCGCCCCCCGAGAACCGGGCCGTAGGCTCCCGGTGTGGCCCTTGCCGACGACCTCGCTGCCGCCGTCCGTCGGCTCCTCGACGGTCTGGACCAGGGGCAGCGGGCGCTGGCCAGCATCCCCTTCCACGACGCCGACCGGCACACCTGGGCCTACTGGCCGACCGACCGGAAGGGGTTGCCGGTCCACCTCCTCGATCGGGCCGGCACCAAGGAGGTGCACCGCTGCCTGAGCACCGTCCTGACGCCGACGGCGTTCGCCAAGGCAGTCGCGATCATGGGCCTCGACGAGGTCCTCGATCTGCGGGAGGGCCACGCCTGGGACCGACGGCACCGGGACGACTACTGGATCACCGTCTTCGGCACGCCGGGGGAGGCGCCCTGGGGCTGGCGCTTCGAGGGCCACCACGTCTCGATCCATGCCACCGTCGCCGGTGACGAGGTGACCATGGTCCCGCTCTTCCTTGGCGCCAACCCCGGCGAGGTGCGAGATGCTGATCGGGTGGTGGTGGCGCCGCTTGCCGCCGAGGAGTCGCTGGGATTCGAGCTGCTGCACGCCCTCACCGTCGAGCAGCGGGCAGACGCAATCGTGGCTGACTCGGCACCCGACGACATCCTGACCCGCAACGACCCTCGCATCGACGCCTCACTCGCCGAAGAGGGCATACCTCTCGCCGCCCTCGGCGGTGCGGCAGCGGCGGCGGCCGACGCGCTGCTGGCCAACTACCTCGGCCGGTTCCCGGCCGGCGCCAGGGGACCCGACCCCGTCGGGGCTCGCTTCGCGTGGGCCGGCGCCGACGAACCCGGGGCCGGCCACTACCACCGCCTCGCCGGACCGCGGGTCCTCGTGGAGCTCGACAACACCCAAGACGGTGCCAACCACGTCCACACCGTGGTCCGCGACCCGCAGGCCGACTTCGCCTACGACGTCCTTGCCGCCCACCATCGCTCCGCCCACGGGCCGGCCTGAGCGGCCGCAACCGGGGGGTCAGGGGCGGTCCCGGGCCAGGCGACGGAGGGGAGGGAGCGTGGGTGGTGGCTGGCGCACCCCGTCAGTTGACCTGCTTCTCGCGGCCCTCCCAGTAGGGGCCGCGCAGCTTGAACTTCTGGAGCTTGCCCGTCGCGGTGCGGGCCAGCTCCTCGCGCACCTCCACCGAGGTGGGGCACTTGTAGTGGGCCAGCCGGTCGCGGCAGTGCTCGATGAGCTCGGCCTCGCCGGCCTCCGCACCCGGCGCCAGCACCACCAGCGCCTTCACCGTCTCGCCCCATCGCTCGTCGGGCACGCCGATGACGGCCACCTCGGCGACCGCGGGGTGGGAGAACAGCGTGTCCTCGACCTCGATCGACGACACGTTCTCGCCGCCCGAGATGATCACGTCCTTCTTGCGGTCGGAGATGGTCAGGTGGTGCTCGTCGTCGAGGGTGCCGCCGTCGCCCGTGTGGAACCACGGCTCCGGGCCGGCACCGTCGAAGTTGGCGGGCTTGATGGCCGCCGCCGTGGCCTCCGGCTGCTCCCAGTAGCCCTCGAGGACCACGTTGGACCGGGCGAGCACCTCGCCCTCGTCGTCGATCGCCAGGCGAACGCCGATGGCCGGCGCGCCGGCGCGGCTGAGCCGGGCAGCGCGCTCGGCGGGGTCGAGGCCGTCGTCCTCCGGCTCGCTGCGGTTGACGGTCAGGAACGGCGAGGTCTCGGTGAGCCCGTAGATCTGGATGAGCTCCCAGCCCAGCTCGGTCTCCACCCGCTCGATGGTGCGGGTGGGGGGCGGCGCGCCGGCCACGACGATGCGGGTCCGGCCCGACCCGGGGATCTCCCCGTCCCAGGTGGCGGCGGCGTCGAGGACCATGGAGACCACCGCCGGCGCGCCGCACATGAGGGTGACCCCGTGGCGCTCGACCCGACGGAGGATCTCGGCGCCGTCGACCTTGCGCAGCACCACCTGGGGCACGCCCATCCCGGTGGTGGCGAAGGGCATCCCCCACCCGTTGGCGTGGAACATCGGCAGGGTGTGCAGGTAGACGTCCCGGCCCGAGACCCCGGTGTGCCAGCCGAAGGTGGCGGCGTTGAGCCACAGGCTGCGGTGGGTCAGCTGCACGCCCTTGGGCCGGGCGGTGGTGCCCGAGGTGTAGTTGATGGTGGCGGTGGCGTCCTCGTCGGCATCCCACGGCTCGGGTTCGGCTCCCTCGCGGTACAGCTCGGTGTCGGTGTCGGTGCCGAGGACGAGGCGGTGCCGGACGTCGATGCCGGCCAGGGACTCAGCCAGCTCGGGGTCGACGAGGAGCACCGAGGCGCCCGAGTGATCGACGATGTAGGCGATCTCCGCCGGGCTGAGGCGGAAGTTGATCGGCACCAGGACCCGGCCCCATGCGCTGACCCCGTAGAACGAGGTCAGCAGCCGGGCCGAGTTCTGGCTGACCACCGCCACCCGGGCGCCACGCTCGACCCCGAGGGCGTCGAGCGCCGCGGCCTGGGCGCGGGCAAGCTCGGCCATGCGCCCGTAGGTGAGGTCGCCGAGGCCGCCACCGAGCGTTCCTGGCTCGTCGACCACACCGATGCGTGCCCCGTGGACCCTCTCGGCCCGTTCGAGGAAGTCGGCGACGGTGAGCGGGACCTTCATCTGCGGTGCTTCCCCCCTGGCAGCGGCTGGTGTGTGCCGAACCTAGCGCTACGGGCTCCGGGCGTCCTCCGGCTGACCGGTCAGCGGGCGGTCCAACCCCCGTCGACCACGAGCGTGTGGCCGGTGACGTAGGTGCTCGCATCGGAGGCCAGGAACAGCAGCGCCCCGTCGAGCTCGTGGAGCTCGCCACCCCTCCCCACCGGCGTGTTGCGACGGATCCAGCGCTGCCCACCCTCGTCGCCGAACATGTCGGCGGTCATCTCCGAGGGGAACCACCCGGGCGCGATGGCGTTGACCCGAACGCCACGACGGGCCCACTGCAAGGCCATCTCGCGGGTGAGGTTGACGACCCCCGCCTTGCTGGCGGCGTAGGAGGCCTGGGGGATCTGACCGGCGCCCACCAGACCGAGCACCGAGGCGACGTTGACGATGACCCCCGATCCCTGGTCGAGCATGTGGCGGCCGGCCTGCCGGCTGAGGTGGAACAGGCCGGTGAGGTTGACGTCGACCACCCGTCGGAAGACCTCCAGCGGCTCGTCCTCCACCGGCATCGGCTCGGTGATCCCGGCGTTGTTCACCAGCAGGTCGATCCGGCCGAAGCGCTCGATGGCGGTGGTGACCAGCGCCTCCACCGAGTCGGGATCGGCCACGTCGCAGGCCACGGGCACCACCCCGTCGAGGCCGTCGGCCAGCTCCTCGAGCCTCTCGACCCGCCGGGCTGCCACCACGACCTGGGCGCCGGCAGCGTGGAGCACCTTCGCGAAGCGGGCGCCGATGCCGCTGGACGCACCGGTGAGCACCGCCGTGCGCCCGTCGAGGCGGAAGGGTGCGAGGGGGTCGAGAAGGTCGCTCATGGGCGAGAAGCCTACGGAGGGGCCTTCGAGGCCGGCGAGCCACGGAGCACCGACACCTAGGCTCCGGGCGTGAAGGTACGCATCGGCTACGGCCTCGGCACCTCGGGCATGAGCGGCGAGGCGGAGCGCTTCGGGCCCTTCGTCGACGACCTCGAGCGGCTCCACTTCGACTCGCTGTGGCTCTCGGAGCGGGTGGGCAGCGGCGCGCCGGACCCCCTCGCCGCCCTTGCCTTCGCCGCCGGCCGGACCCAGCGCCTCAAGCTCGGCACCAGCGTGCTCGTGGTCCCCGGCCGCAACCCGGTGCTCCTGGCCAAGGAGCTGGCCACCATCGACCGCCTCTCCGACGGGCGCCTGCTGCCCGCCGTGGGGCTCGGCGCGGTCGACCCCCACGAGCAGCAGGCCTTCGGCGTCGAGCGCGGCGACCGGGCCGCGTGGTTCGACGAGGCCGTCCCGCTCCTGCGCCGGCTGTGGCAGGGCGAGCCGGTGGACCACCGTGGCGAGCGGTTCCGGCTGGACGGCGTGCGGGTCCTGCCCACACCGGTGCAGGAGCCCCTCGAGCTGTGGCTCGGGGGACGGGCTCCCTCGGAGCTGCGGCGGGTGGGCCGCCTCGGCGACGGCTGGCTCCCGTCGTTCTGCACGCCCGACGACGTGGTGGCCGGGCGCAAGCTCGTGGAGGAGGCGGCGGCCGCCGCCGGGCGGACCATCGACCCCGAGCACTGGGGCGCCTTGGTCGCCTACGCAACGAGGCCGCTGCCCGATCGGGTGGCCGCCCTCCTGGCCAAGCGCCGACCCGACATCGACCCGACCGCCATCGTCCCCGTGGGCCTGCCCGCCCTGCGCGCCACCCTCGAGCGCTTCTGCGAGGTGGGTACCTCCAAGTTCGTGGTGGTCCCCGTCGACGAGCCCGCCGACTGGACCGAGGCGCTCGAGGCGGTTGCAGAGGCGGTCCTCCCCCTCCAGGTCTGACCGGGCGCACCCGACGGTGGCGTAACGATCTTCTCGAACTGGCAGGAACGCGGCCGTCGGGGGGCGAACTTCTCAGGATGACGAGGTGACATTCGTCACTCGACGCAAGAGGGAGTCCCCGCATGCGCAGCGCTTCGTGGAAGCTGTACGCACCGTTCATCGCGCTCATCGCCATCCAGGGCCTGGTCGTGACCCTGGCCCCCTCGACGGGACCCGTTCAGGACGTGAGCGCCCTCGGCGGTGAGTTCGACCCCGGCGCCAGCGGCGGGTCCGGCGGGTCCGGTGGCTCCGGTGGCTCTGGCGGGTTCGACCCCGACGGCGTCGGTGGCGACTTCGACGACGGCCTCGGCGCCGGTGGTAGCACCGGAGGCACGGGGAGCACCGGCGCGGGCACGACGAGCGGCGGCACCACGAGCGGCGGTGGCGGGTCCACCGGCACCGGCGGCGCCGGCGGCGGTGGCACCACCGCGCCCGGCGGCGGCGGCGGCGAGCAGGCGGCGGGCGACACCAGCCACTGCACCCCCGACGGCCGCCAGCACGGCGTGATCTACCAGGCCCCCGCCTGCAAGCCGAAGTTCGGCGGCGACAACGGCGGCGTCACCTACCAGGGCGTCACCGGCGAGACGATCAAGGTCATCTCCTTCGCCTCGCAACCCAACGAGCAGGTCGACGCCATCCTCGCCGCCGAAGGCCTCGCCGCCAGCGCCCAGGAGGAGCGGGAGTTCCGCGAGGCCGCGGTCGAGTTCGTGAACAAGCACTACGAGACCTACGGGCGCGAGATCGAGGTCACCCGCGTGGTGGGCGACTGCCCCACCACCCCACCCGCACCCGACAAGTGCCGCCAGGCCGCCGCCGAGGTGGTCCAGATGGAGCCCTTCATGGTCATCTGGGGCACGTCGCTCTACGACGAGGTGTTCGACGTCTTCGCCCGCAACGGCATCATCAGCGTGGGCGGCAACCACTTCGCCGACCCGTTCTTCAACGACCGCCGGCCGTTCCGCTACGACATCATGATGGACGGCACCTCGTCGGCCGAGGTGATCGTCGAGTACTACTGCAAGAAGCTCGCCGGCAAGGGCGCCAGCAACGCCGGGCAGATCATCCACCGGGACATCGGCGGCCGCGACACCCAGCGCAAGCTCGGCATCATCACCCCCGAGATCCCCGCCAACGTGGCCAACGCCCAGCTGGTGCAAAACCTCGTGAAGGACTGCGACGACGGCCGCACGCCGTACCTGTCGACCTACGCCTCCGACATCAACCGGGCTGAGGAGCAGACCCGGGTCACGGTGGCGGGACTGATCGAGAACAAGGTGACGACGGTCGTGTGCATGTGCGACCCCATCGCACCGGTGTTCCTCACCAACGGCCTGACCCGCAACAACTACTTCCCGGAGAACCTGATGCCCGGGCTCGGCCTGCTCGACTTCGACAAGCTCGGGCGCCTCTACGACTCCCAGCAGTGGGCCCACGCCTTCGGCCCCAGCCACCTGGCCCACCCCGTCCCGCACCCGGAGAGCGACGCCACCAAGATCTGGCAGGACGGCGGACGCTCGGGTGTGCCGTGCAAGAGCTGCAACCTCGCCGCCGCCTACTACACGTTCATGGGCACGCTCATCCACAGCGCCGGCCCCGACCTGAACCCGATCACCGTGGAGCGGGGAACCCTCACCGCCGAGCCCCGGGGCGGCTGGGAGCAGACCCAGGGGAACCCGACGATCACGCTCTCCAAGTTCGGGGTCAACGACTACACCGCGCTCTCCGACTTCCGCGAGGTGTATTGGGACGCCGCCGCCACCTCGGTGATCGACGGCCGGCCCGGCGCCTACGTCAACATCGACGGCGGCCGCCGCTACGAGAAGGGCCAGCTCACCAACGAGTTCAAGGTCCCAGCCAAGGCCCAGTGAGCTCCAGCGCGATGCCCACCGACACCGTCGAGGAGACCGACGAGGACGCCACCGCGCAGATCTCCGTCCCGTCGGGCCCACCCGACGACGACCGCCCCGATGCCTGGGGGAGCCTCGCCGCCCACGCCAAGACCGCCTGGGACCACCCCGTCGCCGGCTCGGCCCTCAAGGCCCTGCTGGCCTACGTCGTGCTCATCGAGATCGTGGTCCAGGGCATCTTCGGCCGGGTGGACCTTGGGCCGATCAGCGTCGGGCTCCAGGACAGCGCCGTGCCCCGCGCCATCTTCCTCAACGGCGCCAGCATCGGGCTGCTGTACGCCCTGCTCGGCGTCGGCCTCATCCTCGTCTACCGGGCCAACCGCATCATCAACTTCGCCCAGGCCCAGCTCGGCTCCGTGCCGGCGGTGGCCGCCCTGCTCCTCATCGGCCGGCGAGACGTCAACTACTTCGTGGTCCTCCCGCTGGTGATCTTCGGCGCCGCCGCCCTGGGGGCGGCCGTCGACGTCCTGATCATCCGGCGCTTCCGGGAGGCGCCCCGCCTGATCCTCACCGTGGCCACCATCGGTGTGTCGCTGGTCCTGGTCGGCGCCGAGTTCTTCGTCCAGACCGCGATCACCGGGTCGCTCCTCTCCAGCAGCGACTTCCGGACGCCGTTCACCGGCATCGAGCTCCCGGTGCCCGGCCCGCTGGTCTTCAGCGGTGACTTCGCCGTGGCCGCGATCGTCGCGCTGGCCCTCGTGGCCGCCCTCGCCGCCTTCTTCCGCTTCACCGACATGGGCATCGCGGTGCGGGCCTCAGCCGAGAACGGCGAGCGGGCCTCGCTCCTGGGCATCCCCACCAAGCGCGTGTCCACCGTCGTCTGGGTCATCGCCGCCGTGCTCTCGGCCATCGCGGTGTTCATGCGGGCACCGATGGTCGGGCTCACCCTGGGCAGCTCGATCGGGCCGTCGGTCCTGCTCTACGGCCTGGCCGCAGCGGTCATCGCCCGGATGGAGAAGATCTCGATCTGCCTCGCCGCCGGCATCGGCATCGGCATCATCGACCAGGCGGCGCTGTTCGGCACCCGCCGAGCCAACTTGGCCATCGCCACCATGCTCGTGGTGATCCTCATCGCCCTGCTCGTCCAGCGGGGCGCGCTGTCGCGGGCATACGAGACCGGCGCCGGGACCTGGCAGGCGGTGAAGGAGTTCCGGCCGATCCCCACCGAGCTGCGCGGCACCCGCGAGGTCCTCATCGGCAAGTCCGCCCTCGCCGGCCTCGTCGGCCTGGTGGTGGTGGTGCTCCCGCTCTTCCTGCCCCGCGTCTACGCCGGTCGCTTCACGCTGCTCGCCATCTACGCCATGGTGGGCGTGTCCCTGGTGATCCTCACCGGGTGGGCCGGCCAGATCAGCCTCGGGCAGTTCGCCTTCTCGGGCATCGGCGCCGCGGTGGCCGGCGGCCTGGCCGCCAACCACAACACCGACTTCTTCGTGAGCCTGCTCCTCGGCGCCCTCGCCGGCGCCTTCGTGGCGGTGCTCATCGGTCTGCCGGCGGTGCGGATCCAAGGCCTCTTCCTCGCCGTCACCACCCTGGCGTTCGCCTTCACAGTCGAGAACTTCGTGCTCCGGCGCGAGTACTTCGGGTGGCTCCTCCCCCGCGACCTCGCTGCCGTCGAGCGCCCCATCCTCTACGGCCGTTTCGATACGTCATCCGACATCCGCTTCTACTACGTGGTCCTCGTCTTCCTCGCCCTCACGCTCCTGGCGGCGCGGTCGCTGCGGAAGAACCGCACCGGGCGCATCCTCATCGGGGCGCGCGACAACGGCCGGGCGGTCCAGGCCTACGGGGTGAGTCTGGCCCGCACCAGGCTCACCGCCTTCGCCATCTCGGGTTTCATCGCCGCGCTGGCCGGCGGCCTCCTCGCTTACCAGTCGATGGCCGTCGACGCCGGCACCTACGCCCCCGACCGGTCGATCTCGTTCTTCGCCATGACGGTGATCGGCGGGCTGACCTCCCTGCCGGGGGCCATGCTCGGCGCGATCTACGTCGAGGGCCTGCCGTTCTTCTTCAACAACTCCAACTTCGTCCGCCTGCTCACCAGCGGTGTCGGCCTCCTGGTGCTGCTGCTCTTCCTGCCCGGCGGCCTGTCCGAGGCGCTGTACCGGACCCGCGACCGCTTCCTGCGCTGGGTCGCCGCCCGCAACGGGATCCACGTGCCCAGCCTCGTCGCCGACTCCCTCGAGGAGGCAGCCGAGCTCCAGAAGGCCAGCGACATGGCCCTCACCGCGGCGGAGCGCCACATCGAGGAGATCGAGGTGGTAGATCATGCCGAGCTCATCGGGTGCCCCACATGCGGCGCCCGCGTCCCGGTTGCCGAGGCCGTGCACCACGAGCACTTCACGGTTGCGCACGACGATCCGGACTCGGTGCTGCTCGTGCCCGACCGCGGTCAGGGTGGCAGCACAAACGGCATCGGACACGGCACCACCACCTCGAGGAGGCCACGATGACCGACCCGGCCAGCGTCGAGAGCGCACCGGTCGCCCACGAGGAGGCCGTGGCCGACCCCACCGAGCTCATCTCCTCTCCCTCCAAGATGGGCGGGCGGCTCGCAGCCGTCACCGGCGGCGCCACCGGCGTTCCGCTCGCCATCCTCTTCGGCCTCAACTTCGTCGACGAGTTCGACCGCATCGCCTTCGCCACGCTGACCCCCGAGATCCGCGACGCC
This sequence comes from Acidimicrobiales bacterium, assembly GCA_035512495.1. NCBI lineage: Bacteria > Bacillati > Actinomycetota > Acidimicrobiia > Acidimicrobiales > Acidimicrobiales bacterium. The sequence goes on along the minus strand of DATKDW010000081.1, from coordinate 11,468 downwards.
TTCAGCCTGAGCGACGCCGGAATCGGCGCCATCGGGGTCATCTCCAGCGTGGTGATCCTCCTGCTCGCCCTGCCCATCGGCGTGATGGGCGACCGCTACAACCGGGTGCGCGTGGCCGGCTTCGCCGCCGTGCTGTGGGGCGTGATGAGCGTGCTCACCGGCGTGGTGCCCACCGTGGCCCTGCTCTTCGCCGTCCGTCTGCTGTCGGGCGTGGGTCGCATCATCAACGAGGTCGTGCACCCCAGCCTCCTCGCCGACTACTACAGGCCCCAGAACCACCCCCGGGTCTTCCAGGTCCACCGCCTGGCCAACCCCACCAGCGCGGTGTCGGGCATCGTGGCCGGCCTCATCGCCGCCGGCCTGGGATGGCGGTGGGCGTTCATCCTCCTCGCCATCCCCACCTTCGTGTTCCTCGCGTTCCTGTCGAGGTTGAAGGAGCCGAGGCGCGGCGCCAGCGTCGACGCCGCCGCCGCGGAGCAGGCAGCGGAGGAGGCGCCCGTCTCCTTCGCCGAGGCCCGCCGCCAGCTCTTCGCGGTGCGCACACTGCGCCGCCTCTGGATCGGTGGCTTCTTCCTCGGGATCGGCTACCTGGCCATCGGTCAGTTCCTGTCGCTGTTCTTCGAGAGCGTCTACGGCTTCGGCCCCATCGGGCGCGGCACCGTCCAGGTGGTCTTCGGCGCCGGCGCCATCGTGGGCCTGTTCGTCGGTGGCTCCCTCGCGTCCAAGGCAGCGCAGGCCGGCCACAGCGCCCGCCTGGCTACCATCACCGGCCTGTCGTTCGTGGCCTTCGCCGTCGGCCTCGCCCTCATGGCCCTCGCGCCCGTCGCGGCCCTCTCGGTGCTGTTCGCATTCGTGCTCTCGGCCGGGGTGGGTGCCTACCAGCCCGCCTACTACTCCCTGGTGGGCCAGGTGGCGCCACCTCGGGTGCGGACCCAGGCCTACGCCTACGCCATCGTCTTCGTCGGCCTCGGCGGCTTCGCCTCCATCCCCCTCTTCGAGCTGGGCGAGACCCAGGGCTACCGCACCGCCATCGTGGTGCTCTCGGCCATCATCGGCCTCGCCGGGCTCATCGGCGCCTCCGCCAGCCGCTTCGTCGCCCGCGACGTCGAACAGGCCGCCAACGCCCTCGCCACCCAGCTGCGCCTGCGGGAGGAGCTGGCCAGCAGCGGCAAGCAGGCCCTCCTCGCATGCCGTGGGGTCGAGGTCGCCTACGACCAGGTGCAAGTGCTCTTCGGCGTGGACCTCGAGGTCCGCCCCGGCGAGATCGTCGCCCTGCTCGGCACCAACGGAGCCGGCAAGTCCACCCTGCTCAAGGCCATCAGCGGCACCGTCGACCCGATCGGCGGCGCCGTCTTCTTCGACGGGCGCGACATCACCCACGCCGACGCCGTGCAGACGGCCAAGCTGGGCATCGTCCAGGTGCCCGGCGGCAAGGCGGTCTTCCCGACCCTCACGGTGGCCGAGCACCTCCGCGCCGCCGGCTGGCTCTACCGCGACGACCAGGCCTACCTCGACCAGGCCAACGAGGAGGTCCTCACGATCTTCCCCCGCCTGCGGGAGCGGATCTCCCAGATGGCCGGGAACCTCTCCGGTGGCGAGCAGCAGATGCTCGCCCTCGGCATGGCCTTCATCGCCAAGCCCAAGCTGCTCATGATCGACGAGCTCTCGCTGGGCCTGGCGCCCACCATCGTCGAGCAGCTGCTCGGCATCGTCCGGCGCATCACGGAGCAGGGCACCGCCATCATCCTGGTGGAGCAGTCGATCAACGTGGCCCTCACCGTGGCCGAGCGTGCCTACTTCATGGAGAAGGGCGAGGTCCGATTCGAGGGACCCACCCAGGAGCTGCTGGAGCGCGACGACATCGTCCGCTCGGTGTTCCTCCAAGGGGCCTCGGTGGCCACCGGCCAGGGTGGCGACAAGGTCCAGCCCGTGGCCTCGCGGCGCACCAGGGTCGCTGCCGATGCCCCGCCCGTCCTCGAGGTCCGAGGCCTGACCAAGCGCTTCGGCGGCATCCGGGCCGTCGACGACACCACCTTCACCCTCCGCAAGGGTGAGATCCTCGGCCTCATCGGCCCCAACGGCGCCGGCAAGACCACCATCTTCGATCTCGTCTCGGGCTTCCTCACCCCCGACGGCGGCAGCATCACGCTCGACGGCACCGACGTGACCACCATGGCGCCCGATCGGCGGGCGTGGCTCGGCCTCGGTCGCAGCTTCCAGGACGCCCGCCTGGTGCCGTCGCTCACCGTCGCCGAGAACGTGGCCATCGGCCTCGAGCGCCACATCGAGCTCCGCGACCACGTGGCCTCAGCGCTCTCCCTGCCGGGCATCGTCCGCTCCGAGGAGGACGTGGCCTGGACGGTCAACGACCTCGTCGAGATGATGAACCTGGGCGCCTACCGCGACAAGTTCGTCCGCGAGCTCTCCACCGGCTCGCGGCGGATCGTCGACCTCGCCATGTGCATCGCCCACGACCCCACGGTGCTGCTCCTCGACGAGCAGTCGTCGGGCATCGCCCAGCGCGAGACCGAGGCCCTCGGCCCCCTCCTCGAGCGCATCCAGCACGAGACCGGATGCGCCCTGCTGGTGATCGAGCACGACATGCCGCTGATCACCACCGTGTCCGACCGCATGATCGCCCTCGAGCTCGGTCACCCCATCGTGGAGGGAACCCCCGACGAGGTCACCACCAACCCGCGGGTGGTGTCGTCCTACCTCGGCGGCGACCTCTCCGTGATCAACCGCTCCGGGGCGACGTCGGAGCCCGACGCGGAGGTCGTCCGGACGTCCACCGGGCCGCCGTCCACCGGGCGCCGCGACCGCCGCGCTCCCCTGGTCGCGCCGGGCCGTAAGGACCGATGATGCGTGGGCGCCGGTGCCTCGCCGCGCTGGCACTCGTCGGCGCCACCGTCGCGCTGGGCGCGGCGCCGGCAGGTGCGGCCGAGCTCGAGCAGTCCGGCTGGTGGTTCCGCGGCAGCGTCGGCGTCGTCCCGGTGCAGCCCCCGTCGGTGCCCGAGGGCGGCCTCCTCGTCGCCGGTACCTCGAGTGGCCCCCTGGCGATCAGCGCCCTCCGATACACCCTCGGCGACGACGAGACCACCGCGATGCTGACGCTGGAGGTCGCCGAGGACAGCGGCGGCGACCCCACCGAGATGGCGCTGATGAACGTCTGCCGGACGGCATCGGAGTGGGAGCCGGCAGAGGGTGGCGACTTCGAGGAGGCCCCCGAGGTCGACTGCTCCAGCGGCTCGGTGTCCGGCTCTCGCTCGGCGGACGGCGCGACCTGGTCCTTCCGGCTCGACAGCCTCATCGACGGCAACACGCTCGACGTGGCCATCGTCCCCGGCGTCGACCCGACCTTCCCGGAAGGCGCCAACGGCTCCACCTTCCAGATCGCCTTCGAGGCCCCCACCGACGAGAGCCTCACCACCACCAGCGGAGGATCCGCCTTCGAGGGCGGCTTCGACCTGTCGGACTTCGAGGGCGGCGATGGTGGCGAGAGCGATGGCGAGTTCGACCCCGCCGGTGGCGACTCGTTCGACGACGGCTCGTCGGGCGGGAGCGGCGGTGGCTTCACGCCCTCGGGAGGCGGGACCGCGGGCGGAGGGAGCGACTTCGACGTCGAGCCGCCGCCGAGCGCCCAGGTGCCGGCCGGCGATCCCGCCGCGGTGGGCGGTGGCGACCAGACGGCCCTCCCCGTGACGCCCCCGGCCGAGCAGCCGGTCGCGGTCCAGTCGGCGGCCGCCGACGGGAACGACCTGCGTCTGCTTGGCGTCCTGCTCCTTGCAGCCTGCGCGGCTGCTGCGGTCTTCGCCCTTCGAGAGCCGGTGCCCGCCCTGCGGCGCCTGGGCCGGTTCGGGGAGCGCGCCGACGCGGCCGTGCCGGTCGCCGTCGTGGCACCCGACCCCACCGTGGGTGGGCTCGGACGCTTCGCCCGTCCCCGGACGGGTCCGGTCCCCCGCCTCTGAGCTGAGGCGTGCAAACGGCGGCGGCGCTGCTCGCGCCTACTTGTAGCGGTAGGTGATCCGGCCGCGCGTCAGGTCGTATGGCGAGAGCTCCACCTGGACGCGATCGCCCGGGAGGATGCGGATGTGGTTCCTCCGCATCTTGCCGCTCACGTGGCCGAGCACGGGGTGGCCGTTGTCCAGGGTGATCCGGAAGTTGCCCCCCTTGAGCGCCTCTTCCGTGCGCCCCTCGAGGAGGAACGCATCTTCCTTGGACTTCGTCATCAGCACATCCGTTCGGCTCGACAGGTCAGCGGTCGCCCTCCACGAGGCGGGGGCACAGGGGCAGACTGCCGCGGATCCCCTCTGCTCGGCAGCAGGGGCAGGCAGTCGACGCTACCGGGTGCTGCCCGGACTCCCAATCTCAGCCGCAGCTCCGACTCCACCGTCCCCAGGAAGCTCGAACATCGCCTTGACCAGCCGTAGGGTGCTGGTGCTGCGGCCGAGGGTCGGCCGGCGAGGGGAGCACCGTGAAGTTCGGGATCATGTTCGCAAACGTGGTGGGGGGCGGCGACGCCGAGACAGCGGTCGCCATGGCCCAGGCGGCCGAGGAGGCCGGTTTCGAGTCGCTCTGGACCGTCGAGCACGTGGTGGTCCCGGCCGGCTACGAGTCGCCCTACCCGTACTCCACGTCGGGCCGGATGCCCGGTCCCGAGACGTCGCCCATCCCCGACCCGTTCATCTGGTTGGCCTACGTCGCCGCCGCCACAAGCACCATCCACCTCGGCACCGGGATCACCATCCTCCCGCAGCGCAACCCCCTCGTGACGGCCAAGGCGGTCGCCACCCTCGACCGCATGTCGGGCGGCAGGGTCGAGCTCGGCGTGGGCGCCGGCTGGCTCGAGGAGGAGTTCCGTGCGCTCGGCGTGCCCTTCGAGCAGCGAGGCGCTCGCCTCGACGAGTACATCGGCGCCCTGCGCGCCCTCTGGAGCGAGGAGCGCCCGAGCTACCACGGCGAGTTCGTCGACTTCACCGACTGCTTCTGCCAGCCGCAGCCCATCGACGGGCGGGTGCCGATCCACATCGGAGGTCACACCAACCGAGCGGCGCGACGGGCAGGCGAGCTCGGCGACGGGTTCTTCCCCGGCAGCGCCGACCCCGAGCTCCTGGCCGGGCTCCTCGGCACCATGCGAAAGGTGGCCGCAGAGCACGACCGGGACGCCGACGCCATCGAGGTCACCACCGGCGGCCTCCCCGACGTCGCCGCGGTCGAGCGCATGGCCGAGATGGGCATCCACCGGGTCGTGGTCCCACCCATGGCCTTCGACGCCGACGGCATCCGCCGCCAGCTCGAGACCTTCGCCGACGACGTCATCTCGCACCTGTAGCGGGAGCCCGCCCCCGACGGATCCTCCGCACGTTCCGGGGGGCGGAGGGCCGGCTCAGCCGCAGGCGGTCATGGTCACGAGGTCGCCGGTGCGCCCGACGGTGGCGTCGGGGTGGCCGGACGCCCAGCGGTCCCAGGCACGGAGCATGGCGTCACCGCCGTCGTCGGAGGCGAACGCGGCCCGCAGGCAGGTCCGGCCCCGGTCCTCCCACGCCACGAAGCTGTCGCCCGTCCAGGTCTCGACGACATCCCGCACCGCCGCGGCAGGCACGGCGGACTCGAGGGTGAGCATCGCCGACCAGAGCCCGAACGCCCCCTCGTCGACGACGGGCCCCTCGGGCGGGGGCACCGGGACCGGCACCGCACCCACCCCGGCCAGGTACAGCTCGGGCCGCAGGATCTGGGCGCTGGTCGTGGGCGGGTCCTCGAAGGCGGCGTCGAGACGGTCGTTGCCGCCCTCGTCGAGCAGGACGTCGACGAAGCGCGGGCCCACGACGTAGGGGAAGGCGATGAGCTGCGGCACGACCGGCGGCACCGATTCCAGGTCGATCCCGGCGCCGAGGGCCAGCTCCTCGACCTGCAGCCGGCGCCGCTCGTCGCTGGAGAGCGTGGCCACCCAGGCCTGCTCGACCCGCACCGCGCTCCCCTCGACGAGGGAGAGGAAGGCGAACGCCGACTCGTCGTCGGCGTCGTCGAGCTCGGGCCGGTCGAGGCCGAAGTGCTGGTCGTCGAGGGCGTGGGTCAGCTCGTGGACGAGGGTGGAGCGGACGTAGGGCGAGACCTCGGCGCCCCGCAGCACCAGCTCGCTGGTGTCGCTGTCGTAGAAGCCGACGACGGCATCCCCGAGGAACGACAGCAGCACCGCCTCGAGGTCGACGCCGTCGTCGAGGAGGCGGAGCGCCCGCAGCAGGGCGGCGGTCGTCTGCAGCTCCTCACGGTCGGCGACGACGTCGTCGAGGAGGCGCCGCCGGAACGCCTCGTCGTCGAGGAGCTCGACGTCGACCTCGTCCAGAAACGGCAGCCCGCGCTCCTCCTCGACGAAGGCCGACAGCTCCTCGACGGCCTCGAGCAGCTCGTCCCGTGCCGGCGGGGCGTCGTCGAGCGTCGTGGTCGTGGTGGGCGAGGCCTGCTGCGAGGTGGTGGTCGGTGCCTCGGGCGACGCACCGCCGCCTCCCACCAGCAGGGCCGCCATGGCGCCGCCCGCGGCCAGGACGACGCCGAGCACGATGAGCAGTACGGCGCTCGGGCCGCTTCCCTCGTCCGCCGCCGGCCGTGTTCGCATCGGCCGACCCTAGTTGTGGGCGCCCCGCCACCAATCGCGGTGGCCGGTTTGCCCGTCCTCCGGTCGCGGGTACCGGTGGACGAAGGTCGAGAGCGGGCGCGACGGCGGAGCGCCCGTCTCGACCGGTGTCTACGCTGGGGTCGGCCCTCGGCTGCGTCGGCGCCCAGGGTGCCCCACGGCACAGGACGTCCCCTCCACCGGCCAGACCGTGGTCGGACACCGTAGGGTTGCGGCGCTGCGGGCCGGCGTGGTGGAACGGCAGACACGGTCGCCTTAAAAGTGACCGCCCTCACGGGCGTGCGGGTTCGACTCCCGCCGCCGGCACCGACCGCGGACGGCTCAGGCCGCCCGCCTCGTCGCCTCCCGGCTCGTCGGCGGGGCCGCCGTGGCCACGGCGGCCCACAGCGCGGCACGGGCGGCGGCCGCCCGCGTGCCGCTCAACCCGTTGGCCACCACGATGCCCTCGACCATGTCGACCACGACGTCGTCGTGGTCGCGGCCCGCCAGTCGCACCGCGATGGCCACCGGAGCCCCCCGACGACGGCGCACCGAGCGGTCGAGGCCGGGGTGGCGCGGTGGGCTCCGGAACCCCGGCACGGCGAGGCCGTCGGTGCGGGCGGCCTCGGCCAGCAGGCGGGCGGTGGCGGCGAAGCGCAGGCTGTCGGTCCCCATCGCCACCCATGATGACGAGGTGGTGTGACACTGCAGCGGTGGCCGCCGAGCTGACCCCCGCCCAACAGGACGTGCTCGACCTGCTCCGGGCCGCCGGCGTGGAGCGGCCGGTGGTCGATCCCGACCTCCGGCACCGCCTCCGCGACGAGCTCGAGGGAGCGATCGCCCCGCTGGCGGCCTCGCTGGACCGTCCCCTCTGGGTGGCCAAGGCCGCCCTCGGCCGGGTGCAGGCGTGCGAGACCCACCACCTCGACGAGGAGGCGGCCGACTTCGAGTGGTCGGTGCCGGCCGCCCGCGGGACGGTGGCCCACAAGGCGATCGAGCTCTCGCTGCACCTTCGGGGCGACCCCACACCACTCGGCCTCGTCGACGCCGCCCTCGACCGCCTCGGCGACGACCCGGACTCGAGCCTCGCCTCGTTCCTGCTCGGCCTCGACGAGCCCGCCAGGGCCGACCTGCGCAGCGAGGTCAACGCCATGGTCGCCTCGTTCGTCGAGCTGTGGCCACCGCTGCAGCGGGCCTGGCGGCCCGAGACCGAGTCACGCCGGCGAGTCGAGCTCTGCGGGGGACGGGTGATCCTGAGCGGCAAGGTCGACCTCACGCTCGGCGCCCCCGCCGGCGTCACCGCCGGCCGGCTCGTCGTCGACCTCAAGACCGGCACCGCCCACGCCGGCCACGTCGACGACCTCCGCTTCTACGCCCTCCTCGACACCCTTCGGGGCGGCGTGCCTCCGTTCCGCGTCGCCAGCTACTACCTCGACTCGGGCACCTTCCGGCCCGAGGACGTGACGCCGGCAGTCCTGGAGGCGGCGGTGCGGCGCACCGTGGCCGGGGTGACCCGCATGGCGGAGCTGCGCCTCGGACTGCGATCACCGGCGGTGACCCCCAACCCCACGTGCCGCTGGTGCCGGCTCCGCCACGACTGCGACGGTGCCCGCACGTGGGCGGAGGCCGGCGCCGAGGACCAGCCGGGGCGCTGACGCGGGAGACGGCGCCCCGTGGGATCACCTCCCCGGGGCCTGGGTAGCATCGGCTCCGTGCCCGAGACCGACCCCATCGACGTCGACGTCGACGAGCGGCGCGCCCTGGTCCACCTCCCGGGCATGGCGCACCAGGACGACGACCTGCAGGACCCGAGGCTGGGCGACGTCGACGAGTGGGGCCGCTCCGAGCGGGTCCGGGCCCTGGCCCGCCAGCTCTACGACCCCATCTACCGCCGGCTCTTCCGGGTGGAGTGGGAGGGCCTCGAGCGAATCCCCGACGGACCGGCGCTCCTCATCGCCAACCACGCCGGTGCCATCCCCTCCGACGCTCCCGTGATCATGCACGGCATCGAGGAGGAGCTACAGCGGCCGCTGTACGCGCTGGCCGACCACATGTTCAAGTCCACACCGGTCATCGGCACCCTCTGGTCGCGGGCCGGCGGGGTGGTGGCCCATCCCGACAACGCCTACCGGCTGCTCCGGGAGCAGGGGCAGCTCGTGCTGGTCTTCCCCGAGGGCAGCAAGGGACCGGCCAAGCCGTACACCGAGCGCTACCGCCTCCGCCGCTTCGGCCGGGGCGGCTTCGTCGAGATCGCCATGCGGGCCGGCGTCCCGGTGGTCCCCATCGCCGTGGTGGGCGCCGAAGAGTCGATGCCGGTGCTGTTCAACGTGGCGCCGCTGGCCAAGCTGCTCGGCATCCCGTACTTCCCGGTCACCGCCAACCACCTGCTGTTCGGGCCGCTGCTCGGCAGCGTCGCCTACCTTCCGGCCAAGTTCAAGCTGCGGGTCCTCGAACCGGTGCACTTCGACGTCCCGCCCGACCAGCCGCGCTACTCGAAGAGCCGGATCATGGACGAAGCCGAGGACATCCGCCAGCGCATCCAGGAGGCCCTCTACGACATGTTGCGCCACCGACAGAGCGTCTGGAGCGGCTGATGGGCCGCCGAGTCCTCGTCACCGGCCTCGGCACCTTCTGGGGTGGGCGGATCGCCCAGGCCCTGGAGGCCGACCCCACCGTCGACGTCATCGTCGGCCTCGACCGCTTCGAGCCCACCGTCGAGCTCGAGCGGACCGAGTACGTGCGCGCCGACGAGAGCTACTCGATCCTCGCCCGCATCGTGAAGGCGGCCAAGATCGACACCATCCTCCACACGTTCCTCGTCGTGGACTCCACGGTGATGACCACCAGGACGATGCACGAGATCAACGTCATCGGGACGATGAACCTCCTGGCGGCGGCCGGCGCCCCAGGCTCGTCGGTGCGCCGGGTGATCGTGAAGTCCTCCACGCTCGTCTACGGGTCGTCGCCCGAGGACCCGGTGTGGTTCCGCGAGGAGACGCCGAGCAGCCACCCGCCCAAGACCAGGGTCGAGCAGTCGCTGCTCGAGGTCGAGGGCTACCTGCGCGACTTCGCCGAGGACAACCCGCACGTCGCAGTGACGCTGCTGCGCTTCAGCAACGTCCTCGGCCCCGACCTGGAGACGCCGCTGGGCAAGGCCCTCCAGCTGCCGCTCGTCCCGTGCGTGGCCGGCTTCGACCCGCGGTTCCAGTTCGTGGAGGAGGACGACGTCATCCGCTCGATCCTCTTCGTCCTCGAGCACGAGGTGCCCGGCATCTTCAACGTCGCCGGCGACGGCCTGCTGCCGTGGAGCGAGGTCGCCGCCATGTGCGGCAAGGGCCTCTTCCCGCTGCCGCCCTACCTCACCGGCCTCGTCGCCGAGCCCCTCCGGCGTCTCGGTGTGATCGACCTCCCCCACGAGAAGCGCAACCTGCTGCGGTACGGTCGAGGCGTCGACAACCGTCGCCTCAAGCAGGCGGGGTTCCGCTACGACCACACCACCGCCGGCGCGGTCCGGCGGTTCTGGGAGTCGGTCCGCCTGCGCAAGACCGTCGGCGAATCCGAGCCCGACTTCGTCTACGAGCGAGACGTCGAGAGCTTCTTCCGGCACTCGCCCGCCATCGTCCGCGACGAGTAGACATCCCGGCATGGAGATGATCCGGGTCGATGTCCGCAGCGACGAGCGCGTGGCGGTGGTGACGCTCGACGACCCCGACCGCCGCAACGCCCTCAACGCCACGATGGTGGGCGAGATCGTGGCCACGTTCGACGAGCTCGAGGCCGACGACGCCGTGGGGGCGGTGGTCGTCACCGGTGCGCCCCCGGCCTTCTGCGCGGGTGCCGACCTCGGCAACCTCGGCGAGGCCAAGCGCCAGGGCCTGCTCTCCATCTACGAGGGCTTCCTCCGGGTGGGCCGCTCCAGCCTGCCGACCCTGGCCGCGGTCAACGGGGCGGCTGTCGGGGCAGGCATGAACCTCGCCATGGTCTGCGACGTCCGCATGGCGGCCCGCCGGGCGAGGTTCGACACCCGCTTCATCGACCTCGGCCTCCACCCAGGCGGGGGCCACACCTGGATGCTCCGCAACGCCGTGGGACCCCACGCGGCGGCCGCCATGGTGCTGTTCGGCCAGGTGCTCGACGGCGAGGAGGCCGAGCGACGGGGCCTGGTGTGGCGCTGCGTCGACGACGACGCTCTGCTCGACGAGGCCGTGGCCGTCGCCGCCCGGGCCGCGTCGGGGCCGAAGGAGCTCGTCACCGAGGTGAAGGCGTCGCTGCGCGACATGGCCGGCATCTCGGTCCACGCCGACGCCGTCGAGCGCGAGCTCGGTCCCCAGGTGTGGTCCACCGACCAGCCGTGGTTCGCCGAGCGGCTGGCGGCGCTGAAGGCCAAGGTCTCCAAGCGCTAGGCGGCTGACCCGCCCCTCAGCCGAGGTGGCGCCGACCCGGGTCGGCCTGGGTCACCCCTGGGCGGGGTCGAAGTCCATGGCGGCGGAGTTCATGCAATAGCGCAGGCCGGTCGGCTGCGGACCGTCCGGGAAGACGTGGCCGAGGTGCGAGTGGCAGGTGGCGCACTTGACCTCGGTGCGCACCATCCCGAACGCGTTGTCCTCTTCGGTGACGACGTTGCCCTCGTCGGCGGGGGCCCAGAAGCTCGGCCAGCCGCTTCCGGACTCGTACTTCTCGTCGGAGCGGAAGAGCTCGGTCCGACAGACCACGCACCGGTAGACGCCGGGCTCCTTGTTGTCCCACGTCACCCCGGTGAACGCCCGCTCGGTGCCGCCCTCGCGGGTCACGCTGTACTGCTCGGGTGTGAGGCGCTGGCGCAGCTCGTCGTCGTCGACCGGTGGGTGCTCGTTCATGC